>CAMBHQ010000166.1 GCA_945867245.1 uncultured Porphyromonas sp. | reverse complement strand
GTAGCACAACAGGTTTTGGTTCTGTTTGTCAAGGTTCGAATCCTTGTGAGACAACATAATAGGCGACTAAGCAGTAGAGCTTGGTCGCCTATTCTTTTGTGCTTTGTGGAGGCTATTAGATATACAGGCTTTGGCTGTCTGTTTATTGTCGGTTTTCGGGATTTGAGTATATTTGAAGGCAATTACAAACTAACTATATCTCCAGACGAATGAGATTAACGGATAATGATCCCTGGCTAAAGCCATACGAAGAGCGCATCAAGCGACGCAATGAATATACCTACAGCAGAGAACGCTCACTAACCTGTGGGGGGGACATCAGTCTAGAAGACTTTGCTAGTGGACATTTATATTACGGTCTGCATCGCAATGAGCAGGGGGGCTGGATTCTACGTGAATTTATGCCAGCGGCCACTGAGGTGTACCTCATTGGGGACTTTAACGACTGGCAGCTAATGCCTGTGTATCAGCTGAAGCGTATTAACGACTATGGTGATTGGGAGATATGCCTCTCCGAGGACGTTATGTCTCACGGACAGCACTACAAACTATTCGTTAAGTGGATTGGTGGTTGTGGCGAGCGTATCCCCGCCTGGTGCCGTCGTGTAGTACAGGACCCTAATACAGGTGTATTTAGTGCGCAAGTATGGGCACCAGAAGAATACAAGTGGCAGTATAATAGTCCGAGCAAGAGCAACGGGCCACTGATGATATACGAATGCCATATCGGGATGAGTAGCGAGGAGGGCAAGGTGTCTACCTACAACGAATTTCGCCAGCAGGTATTGCCACGCATCGCAGCACTGGGCTATAACGCTATCCAACTGATGGCCGTGCAGGAGCATCCTTATTATGGTTCGTTTGGCTATCATGTATCTAGTTTCTTCGCCCCCAGTAGTCGTTTCGGCACGCCCGAGGAGCTAAAAGCCCTCGTGGATGAGGCTCATCGTCTAGGTCTGCGCGTTATTATGGACCTAGTGCACAGCCATGCCGTCAAGAATGAGGTCGAGGGGCTAGCACGTTATGATGGCACACGTACGCTCTTTTTCCACGAGGGGCAGCGTGGCGAGCATCCAGCGTGGGACTCGCTCTGTTTTGATTACGGGCGCAATAACGTGATGCACTTCTTGCTTTCCAACTGTAAGTACTGGCTCGATGAGTTCCACTTCGATGGTTTCCGTTTCGATGGCGTGTCGTCTATGTTGTACTACAGCCATGGATTAGGGGAGAGCTTCACGACTTATGCTGATTATTTCAATGGGCATCAGGATGCCGACGCCATGGCTTATCTAGCTATTGCTAATAAGCTTATCCATAAGATAAACCCCGAGGCCATAACGATTGCAGAGGAGGTGAGTGGTATGCCTGGTTTGGCTGCACCGATAGAGGACGGGGGCTTCGGCTTTGATTATCGTCTGGCGATGAATATCCCGGACTTCTGGACACGCTTGATTACGGAGCAGAGTGATGAGCAGTGGAGTGTCGGACATATATGGTACGAGCTAACGAATAGGCGTAGTGATGAGCGCACTATAAGCTATGCCGAGAGCCACGACCAGGCCCTCGTGGGGGATAAGACGCTTATCTTCCGCATGGCTGATAGTCAGATGTACTGGCACATGGCTAGAGCCGACCGCAATGATAGTGTAGATCGTGCAGTGGCCTTGCACAAGATGATACGTCTAGCTACTGCCGCTACGATGGATGGCGGGTGCCTCAACTTCATGGGCAACGAGTTTGGTCACCCCGAGTGGGTAGACTTCCCCCGACAAGGTAATGGCTGGAGTTATGATTACGCCCGCCGTCAGTGGAGTCTAGCAGATAATACAGAGCTGCTATATAATGACCTCGAGTGCTTCGATAAGTCTATGGTGCAGCTACTGACAGAAGCCTCCGACTTGGCCTCCAGTGCTGCCGAACTACACTATCAGCACGAGGACGACCACGTACTTTGCTTTAGCCGTGGGGATTTGTTCTTCGTCTTCAACTTCGCAGCACAGCAGTCCTATACAGACTACGAGCTGGAGCTCCCGAGGGGCGTGTATCAGGATATCCTCAATACCGATAGTCCGCTTTATGGTGGCTATGGCCTCGTAGACCAGAGTATACTGCACTATGCTAGCTGTGATGCCGAGGATTGTAAGCGCTGTCGCCTACGTCTGTATCTGCCTGCACGTACGGCCCTAGTACTGCGTCGTACAGACACTGCCCCATGGGTCGAAACCCGAGATGCTGAGGAATAGTACTACCTTTGTGCCGTAATTAAAGAGAGACAATGCTAGTACAACTTGTAAAGTCCAAAATCCACAGAGTAACCATCACTGAGGCTAACCTTGACTATGTCGGTAGTATCACTATCGACCAGGATCTGATGGATGCAGCGGGGATACTCCCTGGTGAACGTGTGCAGATAGTGGATAATAATAATGGGGCTAGGCTAGAGACCTACACAATAGCAGGTGAGCGAGGCTCTGGTGTCATCTGTTTGAATGGCGCGGCTGCACGTCTGGTGCATCCTGGTGATATTATTATCATTATGGCTTATGCTTGGATGACGCTAGAGGAGGCCAAGACCTTCGAGCCTCAGGTGGTATTCCCAGACTCATCAACCAACAGATTGGTCAAATAAGATATGGTAAAAAAGCTGTTCGCTCGTTTTTGGGAGCTAGGTCGGAATACTGCAGGGCATTCTCGTAGAGCCACTGCGGACTATGAGAGCATGTTGCTTCGGGTCCCTTATGACTCATCTGTACCGTTTCCCAAAAAGATTCATCAGACGTATAAAACATCTAGTCTTCCGCCTAGATTGTCGGAGAATATAGATGCAATCAAGGCCTTAAATCCGGACTATACTTATCGCTTGTGGCTTGATGAGGAAATAGAGGATTTTATCGCTTCTGTTTACGGAAGTGAGGTCTTGGGGATTTATAAGCGAATAGCACCAGAATATGGTGCAGCGCGGGCAGACTTTTTCCGCTATTTACTATTGTATGCAGAGGGCGGAGTATATCTTGATATTAAGAGTACTATGACTAAGCCCTTGGAGCAAGTGATTGCACCTGATGTAAGTGCTCTAATATCCCACTGGGACAATCTGCCTGGTCAGGATCATGAGGGCTGGATACCTATCCATGAGGGATTGGAGTATCAAGAGCGAGGTGAATATGTTCAATGGGTGCTGGTCTATCGTAGTGGTCATCCGCTCCTTCGGGAGGTAATATTAGAGGTATTACGTAGTATCGATAATTATAACCCATTTGTGAATAGTATTGGTCGAGGTGGGGTACTGAGTACAACAGGACCGATACCCTATACTAAGGCGCTATTAGGAAATATGAAACGCTACGAAGAGACCTATCGAATGGCAGAGATCTCTGATTTAGGTTTCGTATATTCGATATATGAGCAGAAGGGGAGTGTCGGACTACATAAGTCTGTAATGCCAGCGAACTACTGGACTCTCTCTACCCCTGTTG
>CAMBHQ010000165.1 GCA_945867245.1 uncultured Porphyromonas sp. | reverse complement strand
AAGATGAGGATAAAAATGCCAATCAGTCCTTACCCTCATTTATTGTCGGGGAAGCAGGTGAGCATAGTCCAGAACTAAAAGAGCGTCAGACACAAGCCCCTAAGTTGTATACAGAGGCGACACTCTTGCGTGCGATGGAAACCGCTGGGAAGTTGGTCGAGAATGAGGAACTACGAGAGGCAATGAAAGAGAATGGTATCGGGCGTCCCTCGACACGTGCCAATATCATAGAGACGCTACTGAAGCGAGGCTATGTCATCAAGGAGAAGCGTAGCTCGCTCAAGGCTACAGAGCTAGGAGTCTCGCTAATAGCTCGTATTCAGACGGAGCTACTTAAGAGCGCCGAACTCACTGGGCAGTGGGAGTACAAACTACGCCAGATAGAGCGACAAGAGCTCAAGGCCAAGGACTTTCTCGACGAACTTAAGGCGATGGTACATACCATTATAAGCGATGTCTTACAGCCACGACGCCCCGAGCCTCCGCAGTCAGGGCAAGCTCTAGGACAGGGCAACATCCCCACAGCACCTCTCTGCCCCGCTTGTGGTCAGGGGCGTATCATCAGAGGACGCACAGCCTATGGCTGTAGCAACTACGCTGCAGGCTGTGCTTTCCGTATGTCTATACAGGAGTACGAGCTTAGCCAGCATACCCTAGACAGATAATGGCTTGATTATAAATAGCAATATGGACGAGTTGAACGAAGAAGTACAAGAGCTACAAGACGACTACAACGATGCAGCTGATAGTCAGTTGCCTGTCGCTGTACCCGAATATCGCCCCGAGATGAGCAGTCTGAGCGCCATGTATCGCACATGGTTCCTAGACTATGCCTCGTATGTGATACTAGAGCGAGCTGTGCCTCATATCGATGACGGCCTCAAGCCCGTACAGCGACGCATTCTGCACAATATGCGCGTGTTGGATAACGGCAAGCTCATCAAGGTGCAGAATATCGCGGGGACAACGATGAAGTACCACCCTCATGGTGATGCCTCTATCAATGATGCCCTCGTTCAGCTCGGGCAGAAGGGTTACCTAATAGACACTCAGGGCAACTGGGGTAATATCCTCACTGGCGATATGGCGGCTGCCGGACGTTACATAGAGGCGAAGCTCTCGGCTTTTGCTCTAGAGGCGCTCTATGGCGAGCGCATTACGGAGTGGAAAAAGACTTACGATGGCACACTCGACGAGCCTGTCGCCCTGCCTGTGCGCTTCCCTTTGCTCCTGGCTCAGGGTGCAGAGGGTATAGCCGTAGGGCTTTCGTCCAAGATCCTGCCACACAACTTCGTAGAGCTATGCCAAGCAGCCTGTGCTTATCTCAGGGGACAAGACTTTTGTCTCTATCCAGACTTCCCGACAGGAGGCCTACTCGACGTCTCGCGTTACAACGATGGCGAGCGCGGAGGAACGCTCAAGAGTCGAGCCAAGATTGAGAAGATTGATAGTCGTACCCTAAGTATCACCGAGCTACCAGCTGGCCGTACTACGACCTCTCTAATCGAGAATATTCTGAAAGCTGTCGAGAAGAATAAGATACGTATCAAGCGTATTGACGATATGACAGCGGCGACTACTGACATACGCATACAACTAGCTGCAGGAGTATCGAGCGATAAGGCTATTGATGCCCTCTACGCTTTTACCGACTGCGAGCTCAGCATTTCGCCCAACTGCTGTGTGATTTACGAGGAGAAGCCCCTCTTCACTACAGTTAGTGGGATACTTCGCTATAGCGTCGAGCGTACTAAGCGTCTTTTCGACCAAGAGCTCCGCCTCTCCCTCCGAGAGCGTGAGGAGCAGTATCTGATGGCCTCTCTAGAGCGTATCTTCATAGAGGAGCGTATCTATAAGGATAAGGGTTTCGAAGATGCGGAGAGCGAGGCCCTCGCTCTAGAGCATATAGACAAGCGTCTAGAGCCCTACAAGCCTAAGCTACTACGTCCCACACAGCTAGAGGACCTCAAACGCCTACTAGAGATTCGTATGGCACGCATTCTGCGCTTCAATCTCCCCAAGCACGAGGCACATATGCTCCAGCTAGAGGAGGAGATGGCACGTCTCAAGTACGACATCATCCACATCAACGCCTACACGATACGATGGTTTGAGCATTTGATGGAGCGTTATGGTAGTAGGTTCCCACGCAAGACCAAGCTAGCCAACTTCGGCACCATTGCCGTAACGAAGGTGGCAGAGCTCGATAGCAAGCTTTATATCAATCGCAAGGATGGCTTCGTAGGTACTGGCCTCCGCGACGGTGAGTTTGTATGTAACTGCTCGAGTATTGATGACATTATCGTAATCTTCCGATCTGGTAAGTATCAGATGATGAAGGTAGAGGATAAACGCTTCGTCGGCAACGAGGAGGTCATCTATGTAGGACGTTACCTCAAAGGAGACGACCGCACGGTCTACAATCTAATCTATCGTGATGGAGAGACAGGCGCTAGTTATATCAAGCGTTGCATCTTATCTGGGCTCATACGCGAGCGTGTCTATGACTTGACGCGTGGTAATGATAAGTCCAAAGTCCTATACATGACGGTAAACGGCAATGGCGAAGCTGAGGTGGTGAGCATCAAGCTTAAGATGATGAGTCGCAAGCAACGACTATTTGAGTTTGAGCGCGACTTCAGCGCCGTACCCATCAAGGGCAAAAGCTCTGTCGGACTACTCGTAACCAAGGCAGAGATTAGTAATATCCGCTTGCAAAGCAAGGGGCTCTCGACGCTCGGTGGACGCGAGGTATGGTTCGACCGCGATGTGATGCGTATCAACTACAATGCTCAGGGCGAATTACTCGGAGAGTTCGAGGCTAGCGATCGCATACTCGTTATCCAGCAGAATGGTGATAGCTACACTACGGACTTTAGCGATAGTAATCATTTCGACGAAGGCTTGCTCCGTATAGAGAAGCATGATGAGCGCAAGATATGGACGGCTGTCTACTGGGATGCCGAGCAGGGCTATCCCTATATCAAGCGCTTCCCAATCGAGCATGAGCAGAAGCACGAGTCTATTCTGGGTGAGGGGGCAGAGCAAAACAAGTTGCTCCTGCTTACCGACACTTACTATCCGCGTCTAGCCATCAGCAAGGACAAAGAGCCGAGCGAAGACAAGCTAACGATTATCGATTGCGAGGACTTCGCTACCATCAAAAGCATTCGTGCGCGTGGCAAGCGCATAGCCTCGTACCCTCTGGGCTATCTACAGGAGCTAGAGCCCCTCAAGCCCTCGCCCCTCATGGACGAGCAGGGGATGTCCTCTGAGGGTAACGAGCAGGAGGATGAAGACTACGAGCACAACCTCTTTAACGATGAAGAAATCTAAGATACTCCTAGCAGTGGCCTTGAGTCTAAGCCCTGCTAGCCCCCTGCTAGCTCAGCAGGTAGAGACGGCAGAGCAGGGGCAGGCTAGGGGACTATTCCCTCAGCCTGACAGCCGATATTACAACCTAAGGCACAAGACAAGTAGCCTAGGACTAGG
>CAMBHQ010000164.1 GCA_945867245.1 uncultured Porphyromonas sp. | reverse complement strand
TATAAACGTATCTATCCTCGAAGGCTCCGGGCAGACTTACTCGCTCGTAGCCCGTAGAGTCTTTGTAAGCCAAGAAAGCCTTCTCGCTAGCACTGCGGCGTTCCTGAGCGGTATCGATAGTCTCGCTACAGCTAGCGAGCAGCAATGCCCCGAGGGACATTGCCGATGCTAGTAGCGTAGTCTTTAGTGTGCGTACACTCATTATATTCGTGGGTCTAGTTATACCAATTTGCGCAGAAGGCTCTTCATAGATACCTGCTCGCCGATAAAGCGAGAGAGCTCGCTAATGGCTATGCGCTCCTGAGCCATCGTGTCACGATGACGAATTGTTACTGTATTATCCTCCATCGTCTGGTGGTCTACTGTGATACAGAATGGTGTACCAATAGCATCCTGACGGCGGTAACGCTTGCCGATACTATCCTTCTCATCGAGCTGACAGTTAAACTCGAAGCGTAGTTCACTCACTATCTCACGAGCCTTCTCATCTAGCCCATCCTTACGCACAAGTGGTAGTACAGCTAGCTTCACGGGTGCAAGGGCTGCGGGCAGACGTAGCACTGTACGCACATCACCACCCTCTAGCGCCTCCTCGTCGTATGAGCCACACATTAGACTGAGGAACATACGGTCCACGCCAATAGAGGTCTCGATAACATAAGGCACATAGCTCTGGCCTAGCTCTGGGTCGAAGTACTGAATCTTCTTACCACTAAACTCCTCGTGGCGCTTGAGGTCAAAGTCTGTACGACTGTGGATACCCTCCACTTCCTTGAAGCCGAATGGCATCTCGAACTCAATATCCGTGGCTGCATTAGCATAGTGCGCTAGTTTCTCGTGGTCGTGGTAGCGGTACTTAGCATCACCGAGACCGAGGGCCTTGTGCCACTTCAGACGCGTTTCTTTCCATTTGGCGAACCACTCTAGCTCTTCGCCAGGACGTACGAAGAACTGCATCTCCATCTGCTCGAATTCACGCATACGGAAGATAAACTGACGAGCCACAATCTCATTGCGGAATGCCTTACCTATCTGTGCGATACCGAAGGGGATTTTCATACGTCCCGTCTTCTGTACATTGAGGTAATTGACAAAGATACCCTGTGCTGTCTCGGGACGTAGATATACCTTCATAGCACCATCGGCAGTAGAGCCCATCTCGGTAGCAAACATCAGATTGAACTGACGTACCTCCGTCCAGTTGCGACTACCGCTCACTGGACACACAATCTCTTGGTCGATGATAATCTGGCGTAGTTCCTCGAGGTTGCTGTCATTGAGAGCCTTACTAAAACGCTCGTGTAGTGCGTCCCACTTGGCCTGATACTCCTGTACACGTCCATTGGTAGCACGGAACTGAGCCTCGTCAAAGGCATCGCCAAACTTCTTGGCAGCCTTGGCTACCTCCTTATTTATCTTATCCTCGATCTTGGCTAGTTGCTCCTCGATGAGTACGTCGGCACGGTAGCGCTTCTTGCTATCCTTGTTATCGATGAGTGGGTCGTTGAAAGCATCCACGTGGCCCGAAGCCTTCCAGATAGTAGGATGCATAAAGATAGCAGAGTCTATACCCACCACATTGTCCTGCAGTAGGGTCATAGCATCCCACCAATAGCGCTTGATGTTATTTTTGAGTTCGCTCCCTAGCTGCCCATAATCGTAGACAGCGCCTAGGCCATCATAGATTTCTGATGAGGGGAATACGAAGCCGTACTCTTTACAGTGGGATACCACTTTCTTAAACAGGTCTTCCTGCTGTGCCATATCTTGATATTCTTTATTATATATAGTCTTACTCGTATAGGTATAACGGAGCGCCAAAGCCTTTTAGCCTGTAGAGCTCCTCCTATTAAGCTACAAAAATACACAAAATCAAGCTATAAGCCGTCATCCTATTGCATATATCCTCTGCCGTACAGACCCGACTGCAGGCCAGTACAGGCACTGGTGTACTGCTGTACACTAGCGTGTGTACGCCAGAGCTATGGCAGTACGTATATTATTTGGTAACTTTGTTGCGTAGTACTATATTATATAGCGTCGTTATGAACGAGTATCTATCCCAACGCGTGCGTGCTATGGCTGCATCTGCAACGCTCGCTATGGCTGCCAAGGCGGCCGAACTAAAAGCTCAAGGCGTAGACATTATCAGCCTTAGCTTAGGCGAACCCGACTTCTCGCCTCCCAAGCATGTGCTAGAGGCTGCACATGCAGCTCTGGATGGCGATTACCACAAGTACACAGCGGTAGACGGCTATCCCGAGCTAAAAGCGGCTATCTGTCGCAAGTTTGAGCGCGAGAACGGCCTGCACTACACGCCTAAGCAAATCGTAGTATCGACCGGAGCCAAACAATGTCTAGCCAACGTGGCTATGTGCCTCGTGGACGAAGGCGATGAGGTGATTATACCTGCCCCCTACTGGGTAAGCTATAGCGACCTCATTAAGCTAGCCGGAGGTACGCCCATAGAGCTAAAGACCAGTATCAGCACGGACTTCAAGATTACGCCTGCACAGCTAGAGGCCGCCATCACACCTCGCACCAAGATGATTTGGCTCAATTCGCCCTGTAACCCATCAGGCTCTGTCTACAGCCGTAGTGAGCTAGAGGGGATAGCAGCTGTGCTGCGCCAGCATCCCAATATCCTTATCTGTTCGGATGAAATATACGAGCATATACGTTTCGAGGGCGAGCATGTCAGCATTGCCTCTCTAGAGGGTATGTACGAGCGTACCATCACAATTAACGGAGTGTCTAAAGCCTTCGCTATGACTGGATGGCGCATCGGATATATGGCTGCACCCGAATGGATTGCCAAGGCCTGCACCAAGATGCAAGGACAGATTACCAGTGGTACCAATAGCATCGCACAACGTGCTACCATAGCCGCCCTGGACGCTCCTCTAGAAGCAATACAATATATGATTGATGAGTTCCAGGCACGTCGAGACCTAGTCCTAGAGGGTCTAAGCAAGATAGAGGGCCTGCGTGTCAATAAGCCTCAGGGTGCTTTCTATATCTTCATGGACGTATCGCAGTTCCTCGGCAAGACACTGCATGGCAGAGAAATACGTACGACTGACGATATGGCTATGTACCTCCTAGAGGAAGCACGTGTAGCCACAGTAGCGGGCTCGGCCTTCGGTAGTGATGACTGCGTACGCATCAGCTATGCCACTAGCCGTGAGGTGCTGACAGAGGCTGTGCGCCGCATCGCTGCCGCCCTAGCATAAGCCTATTCTAACCCCCATTAAATAACAGAATGTCTACAGTAGACTTCAGACAAGACCTAGATACCGCCCTACGTGTACTACGTAGTGGCGGTATTATTCTATACCCCACAGATACAGTATGGGGCATCGGTTGCGATGCTAGCAACGCCGAGGCTGTAGCCCGTATATACGCGCTCAAGCGACGTGCAGACAGCAAGAGTATGCTCGTCCTAGTCGATAGCCTAGCTATGCTAGAGCGCTATGTGCCCGAGATACCCGAGGTCGCCTACTCGCTCAT
>CAMBHQ010000163.1 GCA_945867245.1 uncultured Porphyromonas sp. | reverse complement strand
AGGCTCTGCACCACGCCAGAGGGAGAATGCCCGAGAGCCTCTTCCCCGACCTTGCTAAGGCCCTTGCGCACCTCTAGCCTAAGGCTCGCTCCTGTGCCATCTTCCTCGCCATCCACATAATGAGTGAAGCCGTATGTAAGGCTTACTTTGTCGCCTAGCTTGATACGCTTATGGCTCAGCGTCGCCAGAACAACTGCCCTAGTGGCTTGCGTCGTCCCTCCACCGCCTCCGCCAGCCACGGTGAACTCCGTTACGGTACGACCCGCCTGCGTAAGCCTTACCTTAGTCCCCTCATCCGTTGGCTCGGTATCCGCATCCAGTGTGAACGACTTAACGATATCTAGCTCGTCCTTCACTGCTCGGCTCGTTACAGGGCGGTCGCTCTCGTCCACTGTATCCGCTAGCTCGACCTTCTGAGAGCTACCCTCGATAAGCGCTTGTATCTGCTTCGTATCCACCTCGGGGGCATAGCGCAGCCACATAGGCACAGACGCAAAGGCTTCATCACTCGTGGCATCGCCCACATAGCGGTAGTCCTCCCACTTGCCCTCGCTCACCTCAAAGCTGATGATAAGACCACTGCGCTCTCCGCCTCTCAGACCTAGAGTCTGCAAAGCCCCTACGGCCCTCTCCAGAGTATAGTAGCCACTGCCGAGAGGTACTTCCTTCGTGATGTTCAGAAAACCGCCACCACTGCCACTCGTCCTGACCTCCACAGAGCTATCTTGCCCACCTACGTGTAGCGTAATCTTCTGGGTACCTCGGGCGCTCCCATCGCCTACGCTAAGTCTATACTCGGGCAGGGCGTGATAACCCCCATCAGCGCCTAGGTACTCGCCTGCTTCGCCATCTACCTTCAGCTTAGACACCTTACCCCGCTCAGCCTCCGTGTACTCCAGACGACCCAAAGCCTCGTCCGCCTTAGACCCAATAGCCTCGATACGACTAGACAGACCCTCGGTTACGCCCGCCTCGCTCTGGCGTAACTTATTCACCTCATCCGCTATCTTCTGGTTAAAAGCGTCTATATCTACGCTAACGGCATTCAGGATTACACGACGCTCCGTTGCATCCCATGCGCCAGGCACAGTGCAGACATACATCACGGCCTCCTCTGTATTCCCGACCAAGGCAAAATACCCAGCACGGGGAGAGGGAATACGAAACCGCAGGTGCTCAGCACTCTCGAATAGTCCACAGTTGCTACTCTGCACATCCTTTGTGTACAGAGTCCCGCCTACATGCAAATCCCCATGGACGTGCATATCGCTATAGATACTCTCCGCTAGCACTCCATCGCTCTCCGTATAGGTCGTGGCGCTCTCCCAGAGGCGATCGTACTTATTCCACCTATGCTTGACGCCCTTGATGTAGACATAGTCTCCCTCATGTCCCCCCTCTGGATGCTTACCCCATAGCGCTCCTAAACTATCATAGCTACCCAAATTCTGTATATCCATCATCCTAAATATTCTTTGCTTATGTTCAGATAATACGCCCCTCGCTCATGCTCCCCAAGTGTGATACACACCAGATAAGCCACCCGATACAGCACGGCTTCATACAGCTTATCGGGTAGCTCCACTTGATGATCCTGAGGCAATACTTTCGGCACTGATATATAGTTAGCCTTCTTGATGAAAACCCTTTCTCCTGCCTCACAAGAGAAAAACTGCAGCACCAAACCGATAGGCTCATTCAGAATAGCCACTACAGGACTCTCTGGATTACCTTTGATGCCCGGATAACGACTAACCTGTAGAGAATACCTCGGGTCATCATCGCTGATAGGCGTCGTCGCAGGACGCACCCAGTCGCTCATCTGATAGCATACCAGACGCGAAAAGTCGCTGGGCAATACGATACGACCACTGCCGACGCCTACCACCTGACCATCCCACGCTATAGACCCCCTAAAGCTCTTACCGCTACCGAGCTTATGATACGGAGCTTCTCGCACTGCCCACTCGATAGCAGCTCCTAGACGACTGCGGATAAGCTCATTCAGAGATAATGTACTAGGCGAGACGCTACCTATAAGCGTCCCGCCTTTTGCATTCACATCTAGCAGTACGCGCACCTCGCCTATCATCCGATCAATACTATAATATCCCATCCTCAATACTTATCAATAAAATAGTAGGCAGTGGGGGGGCCTAGCCACCGACCACTGCCCATTGACGACCAGCCACTAGCCACTAGTTACCCTAGGCTCACTAGCACCCAGCCTGCGCCAGCCACTAGTACCACTAGCCACACTATCGCTACTAGGGATACTAGGCTCACTAGCACTAGCCAGCCCACGCGCCCACTACCCTCTAGCACTACTAGGGACACTAGGGACTACTAGGGACACTAGATCTAGTCCCACTAGCCACTAGCACCGTCCACTGCCCACTAGCCCACTACAAATCGTCTGCGCCCACGAATAACACGCCATTCGCCTTCGCAGCTGCCAGTATAGACGCCTTGCTCTTCAGAGACGAGGCACTAAACCCAAAATGAGAGATTAGATACTGCTTAGCGTCTTCTCGGCTAGAGACCTCCACCTCAGTAAGGCTATCTCCTTCGGACTCCTGACCACCGACGACTGGCCACCGATCACTGTCCACCGACTCCTGACCACTAGCAACCTCTCGATGATCACTTATAATGAAAATCTTACCGCTAGCGTAATAATCACTATGCTCTATCACCGCCTGAAAGAACGGATCACTAGTACGAAAAGTCGCCGCTGAGACGCCCCGCCCATCATAAGACCCATGCTTAAACGGAATATTCACTCTAGCGGTGCCTGCCGGGATGATGGCATTCCACTCCATCATCCCGTCCACACCATATACTACTAGTCCTGCTCCCATTACTTATCCCCAGCATTGATGAGACCTGTGTACTCCTTCCACGCGCTGTCCTTATACTGCCACATCTGGCCAGCCTTAGCCTGTGCATGGATACCCTTGCAGTCTACGAGCAGATAGTACACCATACCTTCCTTAGGACTCTCAGGTGCCGTAGGCTCGCCCCACGTCATGAACGTCGTCGCCCCACTAGCCACCTCGCCTGTGCCGTCTCCATTCACCCAGATATGGCACGTACCCTTCAGTGCGAGACCATCCCAGACGATGATGCTCTCACTTGAGGCCTCGTGCCCCTCTACATCGTCCTTATACTCCGTCTCACTCTTATACGTGTAGTGCACCAGACGACCATAGTCCAGCAGTAGCGCCGAGTTCTCCCAGCCTACGGCATCAAAGGACGGATCGCGCTTGACATCGATATTACCAAACACCGTCTTGATGCGGGTTACAGCCCAGCCGAACTCATTCTCCGTGACCTCCATCTTTACGTGAGGATGCTTAGAGAAGTCCAGAGACTGGATCGCCTCCAGCACATTCTTACCACACACTAGGATAGCCTTGTTTGGTACGTCCTCCCCAGTAAAGAACATCTTAGCCAAGGCCACAAACTCCTCATAGCTCCAGCGAGCACCACTGCGGTTAAACTCCTTCTGTACCTGCCAGCG
>CAMBHQ010000162.1 GCA_945867245.1 uncultured Porphyromonas sp. | reverse complement strand
TAGCTACGTTGCTCAGGTGTGAGACGTACGTTACGGCTACTGAGGGCTAGGCCATCGTCCTCGCGTATGATAGGGCAGTCCACGATATGCACAGGAGAGCCGATGAGGCGGCACATAGCGCGGATGACAGCCACCTGCTGGAAGTCCTTCTGACCAAAGAAAGCGGTATCGGGCTGTACGATCTCAAACAAGCGCTGCACCACTTGCATCACGCCTTGGAAGTGTCCTGGTCTGTGGGCCCCCTCCATAACCTCGGCTACACGGCCGACAGCATAGTCATTGCGCACCTGCTCATTGGCCGGATACATCACCTCTACACTGGGTGCGAAGACAGCCGTTGCGCCGGCCTCTTTTAGACGTTCGCAGTCAGCCTCTAGGGTGCGTGGGTAGGTCTCTAGGTCTTTGGGGTCGTTGAATTGTGTGGGGTTTACGAAGACACTAACGATGCAGAGGTCGCAGTCTCTGAGGGCTTGCTCTACGAGGCTAACGTGCCCAGCATGTAGGGCCCCCATGGTAGGTACAAAGCCTACAATCTTCCCCTCACCCTTGCACTGAGCAACGAAAGACTGTAGGCTCTGTATATCATCAAAGATTTTCATGCTTAGTTATAATAGTGAGTACGCTTTAGCGTTTGATATTGCCTTCGGCGACGAGCCACTCGGCGATCTGTACAGCGTTGAGGGCAGCGCCCTTCTTGATCTGGTCTGCCACGCACCAGAAGGTGATACCCTTGGGGTTGGCTAGGTCCTTACGTAGGCGTCCTACGTAGACAGGGTCTTTCTCGGCTACGAAGAGTGGCATCGGGTAGGTTTGCTCGCTGGGCTCATCCATTAGGACTACACCATGTGCATCGCGGAAGGCCTGGCGCACGACATCTAGCTCGAGGGATTCCTCAGTCTCTACCCAGATGGCTTCGCTGTGGGCACGAGTAACGGGGACGCGCACACAGGTGGCGCTCACGGCGACATCGCTATGCATGATCTTGCGGGTCTCGTTGTACATCTTCAGCTCCTCCTTGGTGTAGTCGTCATCGCCGAATACATCGATTTGTGGGATGAGGTTATAGGCCAGCTGGTAGGCGAACTTGCTGACTGTAGGCTCTTCGCCTGCGGCTATTTCCTTGATTTGACGATCGAGCTCTGCCATGCCCTTGGCTCCGGCACCGCTAGCGGCTTGATAGGTCGCTACGTGCACACGCTTGATGTGTGATAGGCGCTCTATAACGTTGAGGGCCACGACCATCTGTATGGTCGTGCAGTTAGGGTTGGCAATGATGCCACGAGGACGTACTAGAGCGTCCGCAGCATTCACCTCGGGGACTACTAGAGGGACATCGCTGTAGCCACGGAAGGCGCTCGAGTTGTCGATCATTACTGCACCATGCTTGGTGATGGTCTCGGCATACTCTAGCGAGACGCTACCGCCTGCTGATACGAAGGCTACATCAATATCACGGAAGTCATCGCCGTGGCGAAGCTCGCGCACTGTATATTCCTTGCCACGGAAGGTAATCTTACTACCAGCCGAACGAGCGGAGGCAAATAGCTCTAGGCGCTCGATCTTGAAGGAAGGACGCTCCGAGAGGACACGTAGGAACTCTTGTCCTACTGCCCCACTGACACCGACAATTGCTACATTCATCGTTTTATAGGGTATTCTAATGTTTCGTTCTTATTTACACGGAATTACAAAGGTACTCATTTTAGGCGGTCCTAGCACTAAAAACATAGCGAATGGCGAGCCCAGGCTAAGCGGATGCTAGCAGGACTCGCCATTCGTCGGTAGGGTAAGCCAATCTACGGACTGAGGATTAGCTGAAGAGTAGCTCTCTGTATTTGAGTAGTGGCCACATCTCATCGTCCACGATGCGCTCTAGGTGGTCTACGTGGTAGCGTATGCGCTCGAGATAAGGGAGCACATTGTCGTGGTAGGCGTATGCTCGCTCGCGCATATCCTCGATTTTGTTGGCCACACGGCGTGCATCGGTCATTTCTTCGACTAGCTGGTGTACACCGCTGAGGTGCCTACTCATCTCTGCAATGAGGTGCTTGGGGCCAGCCGAGAGGCCATCGTACTGAGCACCATCGAAGACCTGCTTGAGCTTGGCTACGTTGTCTAGGAGCATCGTCTGATAGCGTGTCGCTACGGGTACGATGTGGTTGAGGCAGAGGTCGCCGAGCACACGGCTCTCGATCTGTACCTTCTTCATAAACATTTCCCACTTCACCTCGTTGCGCGCCTCTAGTTCGGCACGGCTGAGGACACCTGTCGCCTCGAAGGCCGCGATGCTGCTCTCTGCCGTATAAGCCTCGATGAGGCGTGGCACATGGCTATCTACATTGAGCCCACGCTCGGCAGCCTCGGCATGCCACTCCTCGCTGTAGCCATTCCCCGAGAAACGGATGGCTTGACTATCCTGGATATAGCGGTAGATGGTCTGATAGAGTGCTTCCTGAGTACCAAGGGTCTCGGCCTTGCTCTGTACCTCGTCAGCGAACTGATTCAGCTGATGTGCTAGGGCTGTGCATAGCGCAATCATAGCATTGGCTGGATTGGCCGAAGAGCCTACTGCACGGAACTCGAAGCGATTACCCGTAAAGGCAAAGGGAGAGGTCCTGTTGCGGTCGGTATTGTCGAGTAATAGTTCGGGTATCTGTCCTACGCCTAGGCTGTAGCCTGTTTTATCGTCGATAAGGATGGCATCCTTGCTACTGCTCTCTAGGAAGCGGTCCATTACAGCGCTCACCTCCGAGCCGAGGAAACAGGAGATTATCGATGGCGGAGCCTCGTGTCCACCTAAGCGGTGCAGATTCGTTGCCGATACGATGCTCGCCTTGAGCAGGGCCTCGTGCTTCAATACTGCCATCAGCGTTATGGCGATGAAAGCCAAGAAGCGGAGGTTCTCCTGTGTGTTCTTACCAGGGGAGAATAGGTTAGCCCCCGTGTCGGTGCCGATAGACCAGTTGCAGTGCTTGCCCGAGCCATTGACGCCGGCGAAGGGCTTCTCGTGTAGGAGGACAACGAAGTTGTGCTTAGTCGCTACACGCTTCATAGTACTCATCAAGAGTACGTTGTGGTCGTTGGCGATGTTGCACTCCTCGTAGACTGGGGCTAGCTCGAATTGGCGTGGCGCCACTTCGTTGTGCCTCGTCTTGACTGGGATGTTTAGCTTATGGCACTCGACCTCTAGGTCTTTCATAAACTCCTGGACGCGCTCGGGGATAGCTCCGAAGTAGTGGTCGTCGAGCTGTTGATTCTTGGCGCTCTCGTGCCCCATCAGGGTGCGTCCCGTTAGTACTAGGTCTGGGCGAGCGTTGTAGAGCGCACTATCTATCAGGAAGTACTCTTGCTCCCAGCCGAGGAAAGTGCGGCAGCTATTGACCTCGCTATTAAAAAAACGAACCACTCGTGTCGCGGCCTTGTCTACGGCATCAAGGGAGCGCAGGAGTGGAGTCTTGAAGTCTAGGGCTTCGCCTGTATAGGCGATGAATACAGTGGGGATACAGAGCGTATCGTCTACGATGAAAGCTGGCGA
>CAMBHQ010000161.1 GCA_945867245.1 uncultured Porphyromonas sp. | reverse complement strand
CAATTGTCAGCGAGAGAGCCACCTCTATTACCCCGAGCATCTGTGGCAGGATAGGGCACGCATCCTATTGTCAGCTAATAAAGACAATGCTAGACAGGTCTACGCCCCGCAGCTTATACAGGAGGCAGGACTGCGCTTTATCGCTGATGCTGTAGAGGATGGGCGCCCTTTCTTCGCTATGCTGACCTACACGCTACCGCATGCCGAGCTGAATCTCCCCCACGGAGAACTCTACCACAAGTATCGTCAGCGCCTGACGCCCAAGCCGTGGGAACCTAGCTGGGCAGGTGGTTATCCGGCCACGCCCGATGCGCACGCTTCGTTTGCTGCTATGGTAGAGCAGCTAGACCGCTATGTAGGGCAGGTCTGTCAGCAATTGGAGGATTTGGGCATTCTAGAGAATACGCTTATCGTCTTCACTAGTGATAATGGCCCGCATCTAGAGGGCGGGGCAGACCCCGAATACTTTGATAGCAATGGCCCGCTCCGTGGCACCAAGCGCGCTCTATACGAAGGAGGTATCCGTGTGCCTATGATTGTAACCTGGCCCGAACAAATAAAGGCATCCACGGTGCATACAGGTGCCGCCGCTTTTTGGGATTGGCACCAGACCTTCGCTAGCCTACTAGGTCAGCCAAGCGATACCGACGGCATAGACCTAATGCCAGCACTTACACGAGGCGCTAGCCTACCGAGTAAGCGTAGCCTATTCTGGGAGTTCCATGAGGAAGGTGGACGTATGGCCATACGGCAGGGGCAATGGAAGCTCATCCAACAGGGCGTCAATACAGACAGCCCCACATGGGAGCTATACAACCTAAAGCAAGACCTAGGCGAAGAGCATAACCTCATAGATAAGTATCCACGTGTCGCTGCCCGCCTAAAGCGGGAGATGCTGCGTATGCATACACCTTCGGCACTCTTCCCCTGGCGGTACGAGCGTCAGCAAGCTCTAGCAAAGACTAAGTAGTATCAATAGATGGAGCGTTTCCTTAATCAGCCTTTTACGCTAGACCGTACTGTGCGGATAGCCCTCTTTGTCCTATGTAGTCTTGCCTTAGTAAGTGCTGTGGCCGCTATTTGGGAGGTGTTATTACCCTTTTTGCTCGCAGGTATCTTTGCCTATGTGATGATGCCCTTTGTGCGCTTCCTACAGCAGCGTGTGGGTATTCGTAGTAGGGGCTTAGCGGTGCTAGTAGTATTTCTGCTTACGATGAGTTTACTCGTGCTGGGCATTCTGTACCTAGTGCCTGCTATCCAAGAGGAGGTAAGCCGCACTATTGTCGCTATTAAGCAGCACTCCGATGGCGAGGGGCTATTCAGCAAGATATTGCCGGAGGGGCTAGAGCGTAGCATTCAGCGCCAGTTCGACTTCCAGCATATTGTGCAGGGGCTGAGTCTGGATAGTATCATTGCTACAGGTGAGAATATATTCGACAAGGCCGGAGGGCTTATCTCTAGTACGCTCTCTGTGTTTTCGTGGGGTGTTGTCTTCGCTATGGGCATCATCTACTTCATCTTTATCCTGATGGATCTAGAGGGCTTGGCCCATGGTCTTATCGGGATGTTCCCAAGCTCGGCGCGTCCTATGGTGCATCATATTATGCGGGAGGTAGATTATTATATGAATAACTACTTCCGCGGTCAGGCCTTGATAGCGCTGAGTGTGGGCATCTTGCTCTGCATCGGCTTTAGCATTATCGGTTTACCCATGGCTATTGTGTTGGGCTTGTTTATTGGCTTCCTCAACTTCATCCCTTATATGCAGGCACTCGGGATTATCCCACTTGGCTTGGCAGGGCTCTTGATGGGCTTGCAGACGGGCGAGAATGTATGGGTAAGTATTGGCATGGCTTATGGCGTACTGATGGTCGTTCAGGTCATACAGGACAGTATATTAGTACCACGTATTATGGGCGTTAGCTTGGGGATGCGCCCCTCGCTGATATTGCTAGCTCTAGCCGTCTGGGGTTATCTGCTCGGCTTTTTCGGGATGCTGATAGCATTGCCAGCTACGATGGCTATATACTCTATATATATGCGCTATATATTGCAGGATGCCGCTTACATCCGTATGATGGATGCCAAGATGAATAAGGATAAGCCCAAGCCGTCCGAAGAGGCGGACCAAAGCGCAAGCGCAGACTAAGCATAGGGCGGGTCTCGGTAGTTGCTCCTAGAGTCTACTGAGGCTCGCTTCGTTTGTCTCTGTGCTAGGGCTTGAGTTTGTTGTCGGGACAAACAGGCGTCTGTACCGATAAAAGTCAAGGCTATTAGGGTACAAGTTTTAGCCCCTGCTAGTGAGCCCATTGGAGCTCTCCTAGCAGGGGCTAAATTATTTACTACTGCAATCTCAAGATTTTAGTACTGCAATCTGAAGATTTTAGTACTGCAATCTCGAAAAACTACTATTGCTTATTCCGAGGCCCTCTAGAGCCTCGCCTGAAGACTAGCGCAAGTACTATCCCAGACTCGTGCTGTGGCGGGAGGCTAGGGCTGTCGGATGGATACCTTTATCTAGGGCTAGATGCGGGAGTCGCTAGCCGACAGCCATTAGACTATTAATGCACTCTAGAGGACCTAGGGCAGATAGACTCAGCTACTTGATGTAGAGTAAACTCTTGGCTAGGCTTTCGTCTGCATCGTGCTGTGCAGGTCGTATGCCGAGTATCTGGCAGACGAGCGGATAGAGCGTGATGTTGGGTACAGGCTCTACCAATTGACTTGAATAGGGCGAGCATCTCGGGATAGGCATTATCGAAGCCGTGCCCTGCTGCTAGTATCTTCAGCTTGTCTAGGCCCTCGGGACGGAAGAAGACGGTAACGCCTACCTCGGGGAGTATTACAATCTCGCCAATGCGGGGGTTGCTGCCGTAGTGTAAGCGCTTGGGCAGCTCACCTTTGCGATACACACGCAGGCCCTTGACCCCACGGAGGCGCTCGATGGCTTGGTCCGTATAGCCGGCTTTGGGGTAGAGGTGGGTAAATGGACCGGTAGACACGCGCTCGAAGCTATCAATGGGCAGATAATCCGCTAGGTTAATCACCCTATCGAAGCGGGCCATACCATGGTCGCTAACGATGATGAAGTCTACTTTGTCTCCATGAGGTAGACGGCGCAGACCCTCACGGAAGTAGCCGACAACGCTATCCACCTGCTCTATCATAGCAGAGGTCTCGCGCGCCTCTGGTGTGAAGGTGTGCCCCGTATGGTCGGGCTCCTCTAGATACCACATTACTAGGTGAGGACGCTCTGCCTCGGGTAGGTTTAGCCAGTGGAGTACCGAGTCGGCTCTATCACGATAGGGTACTTTGCTGTCAAACTTTTTCCATCTGTCGGGCTGCTGGCCTCCGATAGCTGTCTCGCTACCGACCCAATAGAAACTCGCTGTACGGACGCCCTGGCGCTTGGCCGTGTTCCAGAGTGGCTCACCTTTGTAAAAGAATGGGTCCTCTACTGCGGCTCTGTTGCCGAGGGTATAGCGCTTGCCTCGTTCGTCCCAGAACTCGTTGGCTACTATACCATGGTGGTCGGGATGTAGTCCCGTAGCCATGGCGTAGTGGTT
>CAMBHQ010000160.1 GCA_945867245.1 uncultured Porphyromonas sp. | reverse complement strand
TACTCGCAGAGAAGCTCACCAGCCTAGCAGGCGGCAGCAACAAGTACTGCATGGTAGGCTATCGCGTCGGCAACACGCTTAGCGAGAGTGGTAGCGTGGCTCGCGGGGTGTGCGAGGTCGACGAAAAGGGCTTCCTCACAGGCGTCGTAGAGCGTACTGCCATCGAGCGTAATGCAGCAGGCGCTATCGCCTTCACGGACGAGAACGGACAGGAGCAAATCCTCGGCGAGCATACGCCCGTATCGATGAATATGTGGGGCTTTACGCCTGACTACTTCGAGCACTCGGATGCTCAGTTCGCAGACTTCCTCAGAGCCAATACTGGTAACCTCAAGGCCGAGTACTTCATCCCTCTAGTGGTAAACAAGCTAGTCAAGGATGGTACGGCTACCTGCGAGGTGCTAGACACGCCCGACCAGTGGTTTGGCGTTACCTATGCCGCAGACCGCGAAGGTGTCGTTGAGAAAATCAATGCCCTCGTAGCGGCCGGCGAATATCCCAACAAGTTATTTAACTAAACCTTATGAAAGCACTAAAATCTGTGGGGCTTGCCTGTCTGGCAAGCCTCGCAATATCTTGTAACCCTAAGCCCACGAGCGATGCCGGCAGTCCCGCCATCGACTTCACGGCTATGGACACGACCATAGCACCTACGGCAGACTTCTATCAGTATGTCAATGGTAGCTGGATGCGCAACAACCCGCTCAAGCCCGCATACAGCCGTTACGGCTCCTTCGACATCCTACGTGATAGCTCTACGGCTCAGGTAAGAGCCATCGTAGAGGGTCTCGGCACGGAACACAAGCAGGGCAGCGACGCGTATCGCATCGCTACGCTCTACCAGCAGGCTATGGACAGCCTTAGCCGTAATGCCGAGGGCGCTAAGCCTATCCTCGAGGACCTACGTGCCATCGAGGCTATCAAGAGTAAGGAGGAACTCACCGCCTTCGCCGCCAAGCTCGACCAAGAGTACGGCGCAGGCCTGCTATTCAATAGCTATGTGCATACCGACGCTAAGAATAGTACGGTGAATATCTTCCACCTCTACCAGAGTAGCCTAGCACTCGGCACACGCGACTACTACCTCGACACAGACGAGAAGACACAGCAGATACGCACGGCCTACGTGGCTTATCTAGAGCGTATCCTCGGACTGGCAGGCTATGCAGAGGCTGAGGCTAAGCGCATCGCTCAGAATACGCTCAAACTAGAGACCGAGTTAGCACGTATCGCTTACTCGCAGGTAGAGCTACGCGACGTCAATCGCAACTACAACATGCTCGCTATCGCCGACTTCGCCAAGGAGCACAAGGGCTTCGACTGGCAGGGCTACTTCGCACAGCGTGGTCTCAAACTAGACAAGATTAACATCGGTCAGCTAGACTTTTTCCGTAAGTTCGATGCATGGTTCGCAGGGGTATCTCTCGACGAACTCAAGGACAAGCTCGTAGCTGATGCTCTCAACGGCTCGGCAGAGTCCCTAAGCGATGACTTCGAACAGGCTAAGTTTGACCTATTCGGCCGTACCATCAGTGGCAAGAAGGAGATGAAACCCCGCTGGGAGCGTAGCATTGGCGTCGTAGACGGCATCCTCGGTGAGGCCATCGGTAAGCTCTATGTAGAGAAGCACTTCGGTCCTGAGGCCAAGGAGCGTATGCTCACCCTAGTAGGCAATCTACAGAAGGCGCTGGCTAAGCGCGTAGAGGGCCTCAGCTGGATGAGTCAGGCGACCAAGGAGAAGGCACTGGCCAAGCTCAACAACTTCACCGTAAAGATTGGCTACCCCGATAAGTGGAAGGACTACTCGTCACTCGCCATCGACAAGGGAAAGAGCTACTATCAGAACCTCAAGGCAGTAGCACGCTTCGCTCAGGCCGACAACCTCAAGGACCTCGGACAGCCCGTAGACCGTAGCCGTTGGCTGATGAATCCTCAGGAAGTGAACGCCTACTATATGCCTACGACGAATGAGATATGCTTCCCTGCCGGCATCCTACAGCCTCCGTTCTTCAATATGAACGCAGACGATGCGGTCAACTACGGCGCTATCGGGGTGGTGATTGGTCATGAGATGATTCACGGCTTCGACGACCAAGGCGCACAGTTCGACAAGGACGGCAATATGAATAACTGGTGGACAGACGAGGATGCAGCTAAGTTCAAGGCCTCTACACAGCTACTGGTAGCTCAGTTCGCAGCCAACGAAGTAGCTCCTGGCGTCTTCGCTAATGGCGAGCTAACGCTCGGCGAGAACATCGCCGACCAAGGCGGTCTAGCCGTAGCCTTCGACGCTATGCGGATGGTCCTAGGGGATAAGGCCGAGAAGATCGACAAGCTCACGCCCGAGCAGCGCTTCTTCATCGCTTACGCTCGTCTATGGGGCCAAAACATCACCGAGCAGGAGATACTACGCCTCACTAAGCTCGACCCACACAGCCTAGGTAGCCTGCGTGTAAACCAGGCCCTCAAGAACATCACGCCTTTCCACGAGGCCTTCTCTACGAAGCCTGGCGACAAGATGTACCTAGAGCCAGAGAAGCGCATCGTAGTGTGGTAAGCCTCTGCCTGTAAGCAGGCACAAAACTAGCCCACGCTAGCCCCAAAAGAATAGCCCCCGAGGATTTTCCTCGGGGGCTATATTCGTTGCACTTACTCCCTCCTTAAGAGGAAGAGTCCTATACTAACAAGCTTTTAACAGGAGCATCACCAGTATCAGCAGGGCCAAGAAGAAGACATTGCGAGCCGTCTGCGCTAGTACCTTATTAAGCTCTGCTCCGCTAGAGTGCTGTAGCGCCTTATAGGCTCGGAAAAAGAGCGCTCCATAGATCAGAAGTATCCACATCCCCACGGCCGTATAGAGCGGGTAGAGGAGCAGCATACTCAGCATACCACAGCAGAGGTAGAGCCGAGGGGCGAAGTCGCGCCCCATGCGTACGATAAGCGTACGTTTGCCAGCCTGTGCATCCTCGTCCACATCCCTATAGTTATTGACGACAAGGATATTAACGCTCGCTAGACCCATCGCCGTAGCGAGCAAAAAGAGTGTAGGCTCGTAGTAAATACCCGTCAGGACGTAATAGCTCGTGAGGACCGGCACCCAGCCGAAAAAGACCAGTACTGCTAAGTCCCCTAGACCCAGATACGATAGCGGCATAGGCCCGCCCGAATAGGCGAAGACACCGAGGACTACGAAAAGTCCTACCAGCGCCAGCCACCAGCTCGTCAGCGCCATTACCGCCACGCCTGCAATGAGTAGCACAGCCAGCACCACGACCAGCAGCAGAGTAACCTCCCGCTCGCCTATCAAGCCCTTGCTGAGCGGACGCAGAGGCCCTTTGCGATCCTCTGTATCAGCCCCCTTGCGATAGTCTATCAGATCGTTGGCGACGTTGCTAGCGATCTGTGCGGAGACCGCTATCAGGGTCAGCAAGACCGCCAACAGCCAGTCGCTATAGCCCTGCGCATAGGCGTAGGCCACAGCCACTATAATAGGGCTAAGCCCCGAGAACAGAGTCTTGGGGCGTAGCAATCCTATATATATACTGAGTCTGGATATTTGCTCGGGCATCG
>CAMBHQ010000159.1 GCA_945867245.1 uncultured Porphyromonas sp. | reverse complement strand
CAGGTCTAAGTGATTCCGATAGGCAAGTGGTTACAGGTAAGGGCTGGAGCATCGCGGCCCAGTAAGCTCCGACCTACAATATCTAGATAAATCGGGGAGGCTAAGAATTAGCCTCCCCGATTTGTTTTGCGCTGAGGGCTGACACCGAGAGGATAGAGACCTGCTTGAGTGCATCCTTTCCTGATGCTATCCGCGCCACAGGGCTATCGTCTTATCGGGTATTATTGAGTATCTTTGTCGGACAATAATAATACAGAGTATCACAACGACTAATAATGATGACGTCTAAAGAGATAAGAGAAGCCTATAAGTCCTTTTTCGCTAGTAAAGGACACCAAATCGTACCCTCAGCACCAATGGTGGTCAAGGGAGACCCCACCCTGATGTTTACGAATGCAGGTATGAACCAATTCAAGGATATTATCCTTGGTCATGCCGAGATCAAGTACCCACGCGTGGCGGACTCGCAGAAGTGTCTACGAGTAAGTGGTAAGCACAACGACCTCGAGGAAGTAGGACACGATACTTATCACCACACGATGTTTGAGATGCTCGGTAACTGGTCTTTTGGCGACTACTTCAAAAAGGAAGCTATCGAGTGGGCTTGGGAGTTCCTTACCGAGGTGCTCAAGATTGATAAGGACCGCCTGTATGTAACGGTCTTCGAGGGTGCTGCTGACGAAGGCCTCGAACGCGATGACGAGGCTGCTGGCTACTGGATGCAGTTCCTCCCCGAGAGCCGTATCATCAATGGCAACAAAAAGGATAACTTCTGGGAGATGGGCGACCAGGGACCATGTGGCCCTTGCTCGGAGATTCATGTGGACATCCGCACAGACGAAGAGCGTGCAGCCGTGGACGGTCTGACGCTTGTCAATCAGAGCCATCCCCAGGTTATCGAGATCTGGAACCTTGTTTTCATGCAGTACAATCGCAAGGCCGATGGCAGTCTCGATAAGCTTCCCAAGCACGTGATTGACACGGGGATGGGCTTCGAGCGTCTTTGCATGGCTATACAGGGCAAGACGTCCAACTACGATACCGATGTATTCACGCCTATTATACAGAGCATTGCTACCCTGACGGGGGGCGAGTACGGCGCCGATGCCAAGAGCGATGTGGCTATGCGTGTGATTGCCGACCATATCCGTACGATCGCCTTTGCTATTACTGATGGTCAGCTCCCCTCTAACGCTAAGGCCGGCTACGTTATCCGCCGCATACTCCGCCGTGCTGTGCGCTACGGCTATACCTTCCTGGGCCGCCGTGCTGCCTTTATGTACAGCCTAATACCTGCACTTATCGAGTCTATGGGCGATGCTTATCCCGAGCTAGTAGCCGGACGCGAGCTCGTGCAGCGTGTCATCAAGGAAGAGGAAGAGAGCTTCCTTCGCACTCTAGAGACGGGCATCCGTCTACTCGACCGTAAGATCGAGGATTTGGGCTCTGGCAAGGCACTCAGTGGCGAAGACGCCTTCGTCCTCTATGATACCTACGGCTTCCCGCTCGACCTAACGGCACTCATCCTAGCCGAGCATGGTCTAGGGCTCGATGAAGCGGGCTTCGACAAGGCCATGGAGGCTCAGCGTGAGCGTGCCCGTAACGCTGCGGCCCTCGATACTGAGGACTGGCAGACGCTGCGTGAGGGGGAGACTAGCTTCGTGGGTTACGACCTAACGAGCTGTGATACTGAGATTCTACGCTACCGCAAGGTAAAGCAGAAGAACAAGGAATACTATCAGGTAGTACTCGCTACGACCCCCTTCTATGCTGAGATGGGTGGACAGGTTGGCGACAGTGGCTATCTCATAGCAGGAGCGGATAAGTACGAAATCTTCGACACGAAGCGTGAGAACAACCTAGCCGTGCACCTCATGACTAAGCTCCCCGCTGACCCCAGTGCTAGCTTTACGGCCGAGATTAATCTAGAGCGTCGTGAGGCTGCCGAGGCCAACCACACGGCTACGCACCTCCTGCATGAGGCTCTGCGCGAAATCTTAGGTACGCATGTCGAGCAGAAGGGGTCCTTCGTATCGCCAGAGGTGCTACGCTTCGACTTCTCGCACTTTGCCAAGGTAGAGCCCGCAGACCTGCGCCGTGTAGAGCAGCTAGTGAATGCCCGCATCCGTGCCAACTATATCCGCGAGGAATACCGCAATGTCCCTATTGCTGAGGCTCAGGCGATGGGCGCTATGGCGCTCTTCGGCGAGAAGTATGGCGAGGAAGTACGTGTCCTCAAGTACGGTACTTCGGTGGAGCTTTGCGGTGGTACGCACGTGTCGGCTACGGGGCGCATAGGACTCTTCCGCATCATCAGCGAGAGCTCAGTCGCCGCTGGCGTACGTCGCATCGAGGCCGTAACAGGTGCTGGTGCCGAGAAGGTTATCTATCAGGTAGAGGATATGCTACTAGAGGTGCGAGAGCTGTTTAATAACAACCCGCAGCTACTAACGGCAATCAAAAAGACTATCGAAGAGAATGCCGAGCTGACCAAGCAAGTAACTGAGGTTATGAAGGAGAAGGCAGTTGCGATAAAGCGAGACCTGCTGAGTAAGGGAGAAGAGATTGGCGGGGTACGCGTCTTCGTCCTGCGCCATGGTACGGCAGAGCTCGCTAAGGATATCGCCTTCCAGATAGCGGGCGAGGTTAGTGATAGCTTTGTTTTCGTGGCTGCGCTAGAGGAGGCAGGCAAGCCTAGTCTCACCTTGATGCTGAGCAAGGACCTCGTCGAGGCGCGCTCTTGGAATGCCTCGTCGACCCTACGCAACGCTGCTAAGCACATCCAGGGTGGTGGCGGTGGACAGCCCCACTTCGCTACGGCAGGTGGTAAGAACCCCGCAGGGCTGGATGCCGCAGTAGAGCAGATACTTGCCGAGACGGTCAAGGCCTAAATCCACAGATAACATGATAATAGGATATCAGATCCTAGCCAGCAAGGCAAGCTCGTATTTATCGGGCTTGCCTTGTGATGCTTTATACTTTGTCGTCGATGCTGCTGCTGTCGGGGCTTTGCCTAGCGAGTTCGTAGACTTCATGCAGGGGTATCACTATCTAGAGCTAGAGATACATCCCGAGGCTAAGAGTACAGCCGAGTTAGCCGAGCTATGGACCTGGCTACATGCCGAGGGGGCCAGCCGAGCTAGCGTCGTGGTCGCCGTAGGTGGAGGTACGCTCAGCGACTTGGTAGGCTTCGCGGCTGCTAGCTATATGCGTGGGCTACGCACAGTCAATATCAGCACGACCCTCTTAGCCATGGTCGATGCCTCGGTCGGGGGTAAGACGGGTATCGACTTTGCTGGCGTTAAGAATCTTATCGGAGCCTTCCACGAGCCTCTCGAGGTCATCATAGACGTGGCGCTTCTGGATACCCTACCTCTAGACGAGCTCTACTCAGGTTATGGCGAGGTCCTCAAGACGGCCTTACTCGCTGGCCCAGAGCAATGGCGTAGAGTGCTAGAGCTAGGAGACCCGCAGATGCTTACGGGGGCGGAGTGGCTAGAGCTTGTCGAGGCCTGTGTCGCCTATAAGGCGGGTATCGTGGCCGAGGACCCCGAGGAGCGTAGTGGTCGTCGTGCTGTGCTCAACCTCGGGCACACAGTA
>CAMBHQ010000158.1 GCA_945867245.1 uncultured Porphyromonas sp. | reverse complement strand
TAGCCTAGGTCTCTTCTTATTTCAGTCGCCACCAAAGAGACAAGCCTTGGGACTTGCACACTTTTCTCGGACACTACTGCTACAACCTGAGGATTTTACTACTGCAATCTCGAAAAACTACTACTGCAATCCGAAGGTTTTACTACTGCAATGGATAGCCCTCTCCATCTGAGGGGCGAAAAGGACCCTATATAACCCATGGAGCCTAGTCGATAAGCGCTGCATTCCTGACTACTAGAGCGCGAAGAGGGGACTAGCTAAGCGGGCTAGGCCTGTTTGTAGTAGGTGTTTTCTGTCATATTGTCTTTGTTTTGGGTGCTCTTGCTTAGTTTTTAGGTCATTGTGTCGGTGTTGACTAATACTTTAGGGCTTTGGTGCTGGACTTGCAAGGCTAGAGGTATAAAACAAATAAAAGAACAGAGACCATGAATATTAACAAGTACACAATCAAGGCGCAGGAGGCCGTACGCACAGCCGTAGACCTCGTGCGTAGTTATGGAGGTCAGGCCATAGAGCCTAGCCACCTACTGCAGAGCTTACTGGAGCTAGAGGGTAGCCCCCTACGCTTCCTGCTCGCCAAGCTAGCGCTCTCGCCAGAGACTCTACTCGATGAGGTGAAGCGTAGCAATGCCGCTCTGCCCAAGGTGTCTGGGAGCGAGCCATACCTCTCTAGAGAACTCAGCGAGCAACTTAGCGATGCCGAGGAGCTCGCTCGCAAGGAGGGCGATGACTATGTAGCCGTCGAGCATCTCTTCCTGTCCCTAGTACGAGGCAAGGGGCAGACGGCTAAGATGCTCCACGCATTAGGCATCAACGAGAAGGGCCTCCGTCAGGCTATTGCCGAGCTACGTGGTGGTGCCAAGGTAACGAGCCAAAGCGCCGAGGACCAGTATCAAGCACTAGAGAAGTACGCCATCAACCTCTGCGAGCGTGCCAAGGCGGGCAAGCTAGACCCCGTTATTGGTCGTGATGAGGAGATACGCCGAGTCCTGCAGATACTATCACGCCGTACCAAGAACAATCCTATCCTAATAGGTGAGCCAGGGGTAGGGAAGACGGCTATTGCTGAGGGGCTGGCGCATCGTATCGTACGTGGGGACGTGCCCGACAACCTGCGTAGCAAGCAGGTGTATTCGCTAGATATGGGCGCCCTGATTGCTGGTGCCAAGTACAAGGGCGAGTTTGAGGAGCGTCTCAAGAGCGTGGTGCAGGAGGTGAGCCGTAGCGAGGGCGAGATAATCCTCTTCATCGACGAGATACACACGCTAGTAGGTGCCGGCAAGGGCGAGGGGGCTATGGATGCCGCTAATATCCTCAAGCCTGCCCTAGCTCGAGGGGAGCTACGTTCGATAGGGGCTACTACGCTAGACGAGTATCAGAAGTACTTCGAGAAGGACAAAGCCCTAGAGCGACGCTTCCAGATGGTGATGGTGGACGAGCCTGATGAGCTAAGCTCTATCTCTATCCTACGAGGTATCAAGGAGAAGTACGAGCAGCACCACAAAGTGCGCATCAAGGATGATGCCATCATAGCTGCCGTACGCCTCTCGGATAGGTATATCACAGACCGCTTCCTCCCCGACAAGGCTATCGACCTAATGGACGAAGCAGCCGCTAGACTACGTATGCAGATGGATAGCCTGCCCGAGGAGCTCGACGAGATAGCACGTCGCATCAAGCAGCTAGAGATCGAGCGTGAGGCTATCCGCAGAGAGCAGGATACAGCCAAGCTAGATGCCCTAGCCCGAGAGTTAGCAGAGCTCAAGGAGCAGGAGTCTGAGCGTATGGCGCAGTGGCGTAGCGAGCAGGAGCTGATAAACAACATCCAGGCTTGTAAGGGCGAGATAGAAGCACTACGCTATGAGTCCGAGCGTGCCGAGCAGAGTGGCGACTATGCCCGTGTGGCAGAGATACGCTATAGCCTAATACCCAAGTGCGAGGCGGATATGCAGGAGCAGCAGCGGGCATTGGCTGAGGCTCAGGGCGCCAACTCTATGATGCGCGAGGAGGTCGAGGCCGAGGACATCGCCGAGATAGTATCACGCTGGACGGGTATCCCCGTAGGCAAGATGATGCAGGGCGAGCGCGAGCGCTTGCTAACGCTAGAGGACGAGCTCCATAAGCGTGTAGTAGGGCAGGAGCAGGCTATCCATGCTGTGGCCGAGGCAGTGCGCCGTAGCCGTGCTGGCCTTAGCGACCCACGACGTCCTATTGGCTCGTTTATCTTCCTCGGGACAACCGGTGTGGGCAAGACAGAGCTGGCTAAGGCTTTGGCAGAGATACTCTTCGATGACGAGACGATGCTCACACGTATAGATATGAGTGAGTATCAAGAAAAGTTCGCTGCTACGCGTCTTATTGGTGCGCCTCCGGGATATGTTGGTTACGAGGAGGGTGGACAGCTTACCGAGGCTGTAAGGCGCAAGCCCTACTCGGTCTTGCTCTTCGATGAGATAGAGAAGGCACACCCCGATGTATTCAATGTCCTCCTGCAGGTCCTCGATGATGGCAGGCTGACGGACAACAAGGGCCGTACAGTGAACTTCAAGAATACCATTATCATTATGACGAGCAATATGGGCAGCGAGCTCATCCGCGCTCGTATGGCTGAGCGTACCGAGGCTAATAGCGAAGCCTTAGCCGAGCAGACGGCTAGCGAGGTACTGGGCTTGCTCAAGACGGTGATGCGTCCGGAGTTCCTCAATCGTATCGATGAGACGATTGTCTTCACCCCGCTGAATAAGCAGGAGATAGAGCGTATCGTGGCGCTACAGCTCGATAGCACTGTGGCGATGCTCCGTGAGAATGGTGTTCAGCTGAGCTATACGCCAGCGCTCGTAGCACATATTGCCGAGGAGGGCTTCGACCCCGAGTTTGGGGCGCGTCCTGTGAAGCGTGCTATACAGCGTGGTCTACTGAGCGAGCTTAGTCGTAGTATCCTATCGGGCGAAGTCCATAGCGGGCAGTCTATAGTGATGGATTACGAGGAGGGCCGAGGCTATCTATTCCGAGCAGAATAGAGGTCAAAGCTTATACAACTAACAAGGGCTGTGCAGGGCAATACTCTGCACAGCCCTTGCTGTTGCTGGGGGGAGCTAGCTATATAGGTCTCAGAGGAAGACGACGCTATAGTCATCGAGCTCTAGTAAGCCGAGCTCGTAGCACGCTCTCATTTGCTCGGCCCCCTCCCTCTGTGAGAAGCCCTGAGGGCTTAGCGGGTTGAGCACGGGGGGCGAAGTCGGTTAGGGCGCTGAAACTATGCCACAGAGCGCCACTAGCCCTATTTAGAAACTACTGCTAGTTAGGACAAAGAAAGAACTCTATCTCCAAACCGCCTTTTGATTTCATCTCGGGTAGTTGTGCTGAGGCTTGAGCAGCAATAGAACGCCGCGCCGCCAATGCTCCTTAGTCCCTCAGGGAGCTTAATCTCTGTGAGGCTTGTGCAGTCCGAGAACGCCGAGTCACCAATGCTCGTTAGTCCCTCAGCTAGCTTAATCTTTGTGAGGCTATAGCAGTCCGAGAACGCCCCGTCTCCAATGCTCGTTACAGTATCTGGAACTCTATATTCTTTCTTGTCGGAGCAGTAGGCTATTAAGTGAGTGCGGTCTGACGAGAACAACA
>CAMBHQ010000157.1 GCA_945867245.1 uncultured Porphyromonas sp. | reverse complement strand
TAGCCATCGTTCTAGAGCCGTATAGCTTTGCTCGCTCTGCATATCGTCTTGCTTATTACAATTATGGTATTACTAAGGAGCGTACACAGCGAAAGCCGATATAACTACGGGGTCGGTCTTGATACTCCATAACTCGGCTATTGGCACGCACATACTTGGCGATATCTTTCCACGAGCCCCCCTTGACCACCTTACGAGCTGCACTGTAGTCCCCCGCCCTATCGGCAGAATGCTCCTGAACCGGGTTAATGCCATCACGCCCCTGTAGAGCCGATAGGCTCCAGGCAGAGCTAGTCCACTCTGCCACATTGCCTCCAAGGTCGTACAGACCATAGCTATTAGGAGCATAGCTCCCCACAGGGGCTGTAATGAGGTGTTTGTCTGCAGTGTAGTTACCCTCGGCAGGCATAAAGTTACCACAGAGACAATCCTCTCCATCAAGCATTCCCTCGGCACTCCATGGATAGTGCTGATGGCTATTACCTGCACGAGCAGCGTACTCAAACTCCGCCTCGGTAGGCAATCGGTAAGGCTCTACACTCTGCCCCTCTGGAATCTTATTGCTCTGGATATAGCGCATGGTACGCCAAGCACAGTAGGCCGTAGCCTGCTCCCAAGTTACGCCTACTACAGGGTAGCGGTCGTAGGCTGGGTGCGTAAAGTAACGCCGCTGATAGGTGGCATTACTAGCATCGGGCCAGTCTGTCGTCCAAACCTCTTCGGTAGGATAAATGGCTACAATATAGGTATTAACAAAGTCGTAAGCACTACCGAGTCGGCGTGTAATCTGGCGACGTACCACCTGACCACTAGGCTCTATATAGGCTGTATCCTTGCTTATCATCGGTAGCTCAGGTGCAGGCGTATGCCAAGTGCTGTTACGCTCCCTAGGGCGTAATAGATGCTCGTAGCGTGCTGCTGCTAGATGGTCGTACTGCTCATAACGATAGAGCAACTGCCGTGCATCGAGACGACGCTCTCCTGTGATAGGATGCGTATAGTAGAGACTATTTATAGCTTTGAGTTCCTCCTCGGTAGCACGTTGCTCACGAGGCAGAGGGATAGACCAATCGAGTACAGGCGCAATAGGCTCGCCCGACTTATTCTCGTAGCGTTTGTAGCGCTCATCTCCTCCATAAGCGGGGTCTGCTAGGCGCTCACGTAGTATAGAGTCCCGCACATATTGTACAAACTGTCTATACTCAGCATTCGTAACCTCGTGCCTATCCATCCAAAAGGCTTCTACGCTCACCGTACGACTCACCTGAGGCATCCCCCATATACTATCGATGCTATCTGTACCCATAGTGATAGATCCTCGGGGCACACGAAGCATCCCCTCAGGTCTTGGCTCCTGCCAGGTACTAAGTCGGCTAGTGGTGTACAGTGCTCGGTCTACAGTACTGCGCCCTGTGCCACAAGCGACTACAGCCATAGCTAGTAAGGATGAGGCAACCATGGGGAGAATAAAAGACCTCTTCATACCGCTCTTATAAACATAAAAGACCTCTTACCTAAGGCACAAGCCCCAGGTGAGAGGTCTTAAGATAATACCTAATGATTTAGTACTCCTCTTCGTCAAAGAAGAAGTCTTCCTTACTCGGATAATCTGGCCAGATATCCTCGATAGACTCATACAGTTCGCCTTCATCTTCCATCTCCTGCAGGTTCTCGATTACCTCCAGCGGAGCACCCGAGCGAGCCGCATAGTCAATAAGTTCTTCGCGTGTTGCAGGCCATGGAGCGTCCTCTAGCTTAGACGCCAATTCTAGTGTCCAGTACATATATTATTCAGTTATAATTAGCTTAATTGCTCGCAAATATAGCAATCTTGTACGAATTAGAAGCTACCGAGACGTGCTACCGCATGCTTACAGCCCGCAAGTAGCTCTTCGAAGACCTCCGCAACACTCTCTTCTTCATTCGTAAGGGCTACACACTGACCTATCTCGAGCATCCCCTCAGAGAGGTCTCCCTCGAAGATACCACGCTTAGCACGGCCCTTGCCTTGTAGCTCACGCAGTTCCTCTACGCTAGCACCACGTGCCTCGGCCTCTGATATCCGCTGATAAAAGTCATTCTTAACAAGACGCGTAGGGCTAACAGCCTTGAGCGAAAGCATCGTCCCCCCTTCACCGGTGCTACGGCATAGCTGCTTAAATTCTTCGCTAGCACTGCTCTCTCTCGTCAGAGCGAAACGTGTACCTATCTGTACGCCATCGGCACCGAGCGCCAGAGCGGCCGCCATGCTATCGCCCTGCGAGATACCGCCTGCAGCTACGACCGGGATTGTTACTGCACGTACTACGCTTGGGATTAGACACATCGTCGTCGTTTCTTCACGACCGTTGTGCCCCCCAGCCTCGAAGCCCTCGGCAATAACAGCATCCACGCCAGCTTCCTGACTCTTGAGTGCGAACTTACTGCTTGCTACTACATGCATTACCTTACAGCCAGCCGCCTTGAGTCGTGCTGTATAGGTCTTGGGATTACCTGCAGAAGTTACCACTACGGGCACCTGCTCCTCAATGATAATATCGATAATCGCATCTAACTCGGGGTAGAGCATAGGTACATTCACACCGAAAGGCTTGTCCGTAGCAGCTTTGCACTTCTGAATATGCTCGCGCAGTGTGCCGGGATGCATAGAGCCTGCACCAATGAGACCAAGCCCACCAGCCGCGCTTACCGCCGCAGCCAAGCGCCAACCACTACACCAAACCATCCCTCCGGAGATGATAGGATACTGGATACCTAGGAGTTCACAGAGTCTATTCATAATCTATTCTATATTATTCTTATCAGTTAATGAGTGTAGTACTACATTCAGAGGCTTACAGAGTCCCCACAGAGACTGGGGATACTGGCCTTACTTCTTGCCATGTATATTGATATCCGAAGACTGTATCAGATTATGCATCATTGCGTAGAGCGTCAGGGCGCTAGGGCTCTTGATATTGAGCTTCTGCCCGATATTACGCCGATGCGTAATCACTGTATGCTGAGAGAGGAAGAGTTGCTCGGCAATCTGCTTGTTGGTCATACCTTTGACGACGCAGACCAATATTTCTCGCTCTCGGCTCGTCAGGTCCTGAGAGACCTCACTTTTATTGTCCTCTATCTCTATAAACTTATCAATCAGAGCCGACAACTCCTGCGTGCTGCTCGTAATGGGCAAGACAGCATCATAACCTCTTAGCAAGGCTTCGTCCGTAGTGCCGTAGCTCAGTGCCACGACCTTAGCATCAGAGCCCTGAGGCAGTAGCGTACGCGGACGTAGGCCACAGAGCAGTGGATTCAGGATATAAATATCTGCACTTACCAAAGGAAGTGTATCCGACACCTCGCGCTTGAGATCTTCGGCCAAAAAGCTAACCAGTACCTTGCAGCGAGGCAGTTTCTTTAGCTGAGCCTCCAAACCTAAGCGGATAATCGGGCTGGGCTCTGCTATTGCAATGCGTATGGTAGTAGTCATAATCAAATCAGAGGGCTTAATACTGGCTATTGCCCACGCTCTAGCAACTCGATATAAGGCACGAAGATATCATCCTCGATAAGATTGTGCGCTGCTAGCTCGTACTCGCACGAGAATATATCATTTAGGACATTACTAAACTCATACACTGCAC
>CAMBHQ010000156.1 GCA_945867245.1 uncultured Porphyromonas sp. | reverse complement strand
TCCTAGCAGACCTCGGGCTAAGTGCTCTGCATTACCTCGGGCTATGGACAGATCATGCAGCTCTGCAAGCGCTACAGTTCACACCCTGGGATATCGTTCTGCCTGTAGGTATATCCTTTTATACCTTCCAGACGATGAGCTATATCATAGATATCTATCGAGGGGAAATCAAACCGCTCCCTAGATGGATAGACTATGTCTTCTATATCTCGTTCTTCCCTCAGCTAGTGGCAGGACCTATTGTACGAGCACGTGACTTTGTGCCTCAGATATACCAGAGACCGAGGCTGAGCCGTAGCGAGTATAGCGAGGCTCTACTCCTTATCATGAGTGGACTTATCAAAAAGACGATTATCTCCGACTATATTAGCCTCAACTTTGTAGACCGCATCTTCGATGCCCCCACTCTATACACAGGACTAGAGAATCTAATGGGCGTCTATGGCTATGCTCTGCAGATCTACTGCGACTTCTCGGGGTACTCCGATATGGCCATAGGTATAGCTTTGATACTAGGATTCCGCTTTAATATCAACTTCGACTCGCCTTATCAATCGGCTAGTATCACCGAGTTCTGGAGACGTTGGCACATCTCCCTGTCGTCTTGGCTACGAGATTATCTATACATTCCTCTCGGAGGTAATAGGCGTGGCAGTGTACGTACCTATATAAATCTCTTCCTGACTATGCTCCTCGGGGGGCTATGGCATGGTGCAGCATTTCGCTTCGTCCTCTGGGGGGCGATACATGGCATAGCACTAGCAGTACACAAAGTATGGTGCCACTATTTCCCCAGCAGTAGTAAGTCAGCCGAGACGTTGCCTATATGGCGCCGCTATATCGGTCGTATCGTAACCTTCCATCTAGTATGCTTCACATGGATATTCTTTAGGGCCGACAATATGCAGATAGCCTCAGAGGTCTTGCTGCAGATAGGTACCAACTTCCATCCAGAGGTCCTCGGGCAGTTTATCACGGGCTACCGCTGGGTATTGTTACTTATGCTTCTGGGCTATGCCATGCACTTCGTCGGACGTGATACTATTGCCAAGCTGCAGAGCTTCTCGGAGCGTATACCCTTCGTTATACAGGCACTGCTCCTCTTCTTGCTCATTTTCTTGATTACTCAGGTACGTAGCTCCGAGATACAGCCCTTTATCTACTTCCAATTCTGACGAACTGACAATGCCCACTACAACGAGCCCTAATTAGGACGAATAGGTCTTACATATAATGTAAGATGCGTTATACAAACGTTGTAAGATCCATCTTACAACCCTTGTAAGACTTGGACCGCATATAAGGTCTCTTAGTAAGCAGTAAACAATGAATGTAGAAAGGCTCTATTCCTCTCCCGAACCTCTGCTCTTGAATATGCTCCGTAGAGGCTCTACGCACGCCTTCGATGAGCTGTACCGCCTGTATGCTCGTCGTCTGATGGGCTTTTGTATGCAGCTCTGTTGTAGTCGTGAGGACGCCGAGGAGCTTATTCAGAGACGCTACCTCTAAGCTAGCCCCTTATATAGCTACCTCCCCTAAGATGCTCAGGCGTCTTAGGGGAGATTTTTGTATGCTTAGTTGACTGGCTTAGGCTTATTCCGAGAGCCTCAGAATGCGTATAGCGCCTCGGATTACAATGAGAAAAACAATGACACCAATTATCAAATCTGGGACATAACTATTCACTAGCCAGACCAAAAGCCCAGCAATAATTACGCCGATATTGATAATAACATCATTGGCAGAGAAAATAACACTTGCTTGGATATGAGCCTCCTTGCTCTTTGTCTTCTGCAATAGCCAAAGACATAGCGAATTGGCAATAAGCGCAAAGAAAGCTATAGCAATCATAACTATAGGGTCGGGATAGTCTTCCAGTCCAATAAAGCGCTTGATTATCTCCATAAGCCCCAGTACTGCTAGCATAATCTGTAGATAACCGCTTGCTTTGGCTACTCTTTTCTTCCGTAGCTCTGTGGCGCCAATTGCCATCAAGCTCATTCCGTATACAAGAGCATCTGCCAGCATATCCAGACTGTCTGCAACTAACCCCATAGAATTAGACAGTAGTCCGGCAGCCATCTCTACAATAAAAAACAGGAAGTTGATGCCCAGCACCCAGTACAGGATTCTTCTCTGGAGGCTTGGGGCACGCTCAGGCTTAGCCTCGTTACTAATTGAGGAATCTACTAGGACGGCTCCCATATTTAGTGTTTCCAGCTTCTTTCTGATTGGCTCCACCTCTCCATGGTGAATAATAATCAATGTTCGCTCGGCCAAGTCGAAGTAGAGACTCTCTATAGAGGAGTCGCTTTCTAATCTTAGACGAATTAGGTTTTCCTCGCACGGGCAATCCATCCCAGGAATATCGAATGTAGATTTATACAGTTGCGTTGCAGTCATCTTGCGTTTATACTGTCTGTTAGACTTAATAGTCCCTTTAATTGTCCTCAAAGTTACGAAAAGATTAAACTGCATCTTCGACGCATCGCAAGGGCTCTGTATTGTCTACGATGATTGTGAGCTTAGAGGAAACGATTATCTTTGTACTTGTACGAATTAACTAATTCATTTCTAACAACTATCCTTATGATCCACGAGAAACATTCTATCGAAGCATTCCTTGCTAGCACTGCACAGGATGACAGCAAGCGCGACTTCTTCCAACTGGAGAATCCTCAGCTCCTAGAGATTAACCTTTCTGGGCAGCGTGTTATGCTCAAGCGTGGCACTATGGTGGCTTACGATGGGCATATCAAGTTCGAGCGCGAAGGCTTCCTAAGCCAAGGTCTTGGCAACCTGTTCAAAAAAGCCATCAGTGGCGAAGGTACCTCGATGATGAAAGCCGAAGGTACAGGCCGTCTCTATGTGGCAGATAGTGCCAAGTATGTACATATCATCAACCTCACCAACGACACGATAAATGTCAATGGCAACGATGTACTCGCCTACGAAGAGAGTGTACGGAGCGATATACAACTGCTCAAAAGTGCTGGTGGTATGCTTGGCGGAGGTTTGTTTCAGGTACGCCTTAGCGGCAATGGGCATATCGCTCTGACTACTCAGGGACGGCCACTGACACTCAGGGTTACACCCACGCACCCAGTATGTACCGACCCTAATGCGACCGTCGCTTGGTCGGGTAACCTAAGCCCGAGAATCAAGACAGATATATCACTCAAGACTCTACTGGGCAGAGGTAGTGGCGAGAGCTTCCAGATGCTCTTCGAGGGCGATGGCTGGGTAATGATACAGCCCTACGAAGAAGTCTACGAGATAGAAGAATAATACGGGACTCTGTACCATCGATAAAAGACAGAGTTTGTACCGATACAAAGTTTAGCCCCTACTAGCAGTCCGTGCAGGAACTACTAGTAGGGGCTAAAATATTTACTACTGCAATCTCAAAATTGCAGTAGTAGTTTTTCGATATTTCAGTACTGAAAATTTCGCGAACCTCTAGAGGACTCTCACTCCGGGGCTGCAGCAGGGTATCGATACACGTTGTAGTTGGGAGGCCTCTTGCTATTCGGCTAGGGTCGTACTTATTGCTTGCGGAGGAAGCAGGTCTTCAGGACGATGCTCGAGCCTTCGATTTTGCAGTCTACTTCCTCTGGGTTGTCGGTTAGGCGGATACTTTTGACCTTCG
>CAMBHQ010000155.1 GCA_945867245.1 uncultured Porphyromonas sp. | reverse complement strand
GATTGAGATAGGGTAATATGAATAAGTCAAGTGAAGAGCGCATAGCACAGATGTGTTTCGCTACGATTTATCCGCTGTATCTGCAGAAAGTACAGCGCAAAGGACGGACTAAGGACGAATTGGATAGTGTCTTATGCTGGCTCACGGGGCATACCCTAGATAGCCTCGAGGTTTGCTGTGCAGACACTTCCCTGACTCTGGCGGATTTCTTTGCGCAGAGTCCGGGACTTAATCCGAGGATGCTTTTAATCAAGGGTAGTATATGTGGCTATCGCCTGCAGGAGCTGGGCAATGGCTTACTGCGTCAGGTACGCTGTATGGATAAACTCGTGGACGACCTGGCCAAAGGGCGCATACTAGAGCGCATTCTCCCTGAGTGAGTTGATGATCTATTTAGCTGGGTTGCAAAGATAATCGTATCTTTGTACCAATTGTTAAACTAGAGAAGAATCAATATGAAGACTATCTACAAGGCTATCCTAGGGGCAGGGCTCCTCCTCGCTGGTATTAATGTACAGGCTCAGAACCTGCAGTTTCACTACGACTTGGGGCGCTATACGCATCCCGAGACTCAGGCAGGTCGCTCGTATATGATGCTGACGCTAGAGCAGCAGAGCGTGGATAAGTTTGGTGACACTTTCTACTTTGTAGACATGAACTTCCAGAAGCAAGGCGCTGTCGCTGCTAACTGGAAGTTTATGCGTAATCTGCGTTTCTGGAAGGGCCCTTGGGCGTTGCACCTACGCTATGATGGTGGGCTGCGCTTTCTGAATACGAATACGACGAGTCCAGCCCCACGAGCCGCCATGTCTATCAATGATGCTTTCTTCGTAGGGCCTATCTATACCTACCTACGTGGCGACCGTAAGCTGATGCTTAGCGCTGCGCCACTCTATAAGTATATCAAAGGCCATGCCGAGCCACACAACTGGGAGCTTGTGGGTATATGGAAGTATGCACCAGGTAATGGTGTCTTCTCTGCCAACGGTTTTATTACTTACTGGCGCGAAAAGATGCCCTATGGTACCTCTACACGCCTGATGACGCAGCCTCAGTTTTGGCTCAATCTAAACAAGCTCCGTGGGGTAAGCGAAGACCTTAAGCTGAGCGTCGGTACCGAGCTGCGTATTGCCAACAATGTAGATATGAAGGGCTTTCTCTTCGCTCCCTCGATAGCCCTCAAATGGAACTTCGGTAAGTAAATGCAGAACCCATTACATAGCTTCCGCTATTGCCCCCAGTGTGGAGGGGAGTCCTTTGCCGACTATGCCGGCAGAGCTAAGCGTTGTGCTGACTGTGGACTCACTTATTTCCACAATGTAGCCTCGGCTGTAGCCTGCCTCGTCCGGAATAGGGCGGGGGAGTATCTATTTGTGCGTCGAGCCAAAGAGCCAGCCAAGGGGACCCTAGACCTCCCCGGTGGCTTTGTGGACCCTATGGAGCAGGTAGAGGAGGCTGTGTGTCGGGAGATCAAGGAAGAGACGGGGCTAGAGGTAAGCGAGCTACGCTATCTCTGCTCACGTCCCAATATCTATCCCTTCTCTGGCATTGATGTCTATACCAGCGATCTCTTTTTCCTCGTCGAGGTGGAGAGCTTCGATGGGGCTGTCGCCTCAGATGATGCTGCCGAGTTAGTTGTGTCGAGGCTCGATGGCATAGAGTCCGAGGCTTTTGGCCTATATTCGATCAAGCGCTTCATGGTGGAGCTATTGGCTACGCCTGAAGCATTCATTAGTTAATGTTCGCACGTCTCAAGGGCTTCGTCCCTCTTCTGGTTCTCCTCGTCGGCTGGTTACTTAGCTCAGTATTGGATCCACTGACGCCTGCTATCCCGTATATTATTACGGCGATGCTCTTTATGACCTTCCTCAAGGTTAGACCCCAAGACCTACGCTTACATTCTTCGCATTGGGTACTGCTGGCGTTGCAGATAGCGCTGGCAGCACTCGTTTATCTTTGTGCCGTTTGGTGGCGTCATGATGTGGCAGTAGCCATGCTCCTGTGCTTCCTGACCCCCTCGGCTACGGCGGGCCCCTCCATTGTACAGATTCTCGGGGGTAACACAGCCTATACCACTACCTACGTCCTGCTGTCTCACCTAATGTTCGTCCTCTTGGTACCCTTTGTCTTCCCCTATGTGAGCGGGATAGCTCTAGAGGTCAGCATTTGGGAACAGATGTGGCATATCTTCTACGAGGTAGCTAGGCTTATCTTGCCGGCTATCGCCCTAGCTTGGTTGCTTGTCTGGTGGTGCCCACGCTGGGTCGCACATACCAATCCTTACAATGCGGGTATTAGCTATGCCTTATGGCTACTCTCCCTACTGCTTCTGATAGCTCATACTACCGTGTATCTACAGCAGAGTCAGGCTTTCGTATGGACCGACTTGGCACTTGTCTCGGGGCTTGGCCTCCTTACCTGTGGGATGCAGTACTGGCTAGGACATTGCTTGGCGCCCTATGTCGGCAGCGAGCAGCATGCTACACGGCATAGCATCGGGCAGAAGAATACTTCGCTGGCGATTTGGATGGCGGCCATCTTTCTGCCCCCGCTTGCTGGCATAGGCATTACGAGCTACATTATCTGGCAAAATATTATCATCTCCTCGGTGATGGCCTACTACAAAGACCGTCCAGTACAGGAGTCAGCCACTCGCTCGTAACGAGGGGACGAAGTATCAGACTAGCATCGAGAAGAGCCGAGAGGCTGATGAGATGCCTTGCAGAATATTAGCCCTGACCTACCTCGAAATAGTGTCTAAGGCCTATATAATTCTAAGACCCCGACGGGGTCAAATTCGTAACACAATAACCTATAAACACTCACACAATGAGTATGACTAAGACTAAGAGATTTATTCTCCCAGAGAGCGAGATCCCTACCAGCTGGTACAATATCCTCGCCGACATGCCTGAGCGTCCGCAGCCTATGCTTCACCCAGGTACGAGACAGCCTATCACCTTTGACGACCTAAAGCCCCTCTTTGCTGAGGAGTGTGCTCGTCAGGAACTCAATACGAGTGATGTATGGATACCCATCCCCGAGGAGGTGCGTGAGAAGTACAAGCATTATCGCTCTACTCCTCTGGTACGTGCCTACGGTCTCGAGGAAGCACTGGGTACACCTGCTAAGATTTACTTCAAGAACGAGAGCGTTAGCCCAGTAGGTTCGCACAAACTCAATAGTGCTATTGCGCAGGCTTACTATGCCAAGGCGGAGGGCGTAACGCACCTAACGACCGAGACTGGTGCTGGCCAGTGGGGGACGGCTCTGTCCTACGCATGTAGCGCCTTCGATATCGAGCTAGCCGTCTACATGGTGAAGATTAGCTACGAGCAGAAGCCCTATCGTCGTAGCATTATGCAGACCTTCGGGGCACAGGTTACAGCCTCGCCATCGATGTCTACACGTGCAGGTAAGGATGTGCTGACTGCCAACCCCAAGAGTACAGGATCTCTAGGTACCGCTATCAGCGAGGCGGTAGAGTTGGCCATGACGACGCCTGGTTGCAAGTACGCACTCGGCTCGGTGCTCAACCACGTATCCCTACACCAGACGGTTATCGGCCTAGAGGCAGAGAAGCAAATGCAGATGGCGGGGGATTATCCTGACGTTGTGATTGGTTGCTTCGGTGGTGGTTCCAACTTCTC
>CAMBHQ010000154.1 GCA_945867245.1 uncultured Porphyromonas sp. | reverse complement strand
CTCACGGCTCAGATACTAGTAGCCTCGGCGCGTGCGGCCGAGCGCCAGCAGGCACGTTGCTAGACGATGCAGGAGATACCCGTCATCGACCTACTACCAGGCGAGCGGGAGCAGTGGATTGCTAAGCTCTGCTAATCGAGCAGTCAAGACTCGGGCCTAATGGTCCGAGTCTTGACTGTGCTTTATATATAATGTAATTCGTCATTAGCCTATGATTCTTTGGGATGTTTCTCCACAGATATTTGAGGCCATCGGCATACGCTGGTACGGGCTTCTCTTCGCCTTGGGGCTGATTATCCTAGGGCCGTGGATAGAGGGCAAGATCTGGGAACGGGAGAAACTAGAGCCTAAGTGGCTCGACTCGCTCTTCCTGTACGTCGTCCTCGGCACCGTTATCGGGGCACGCCTCGGACACGTGCTCTTTTACGAACCCGCCACTTATCTAGCCAATCCCATCAAGATACTCGCTGTTTGGGAGGGCGGGCTAGCGAGCCACGGAGGCACTATCGGGGTGATTGTCGCCCTATGGCTCTACTCGCGTCGTGTCAGCCACAAGCCTCTCCTCTGGATACTAGACCGTATCGCGGTCCCCACAGGGCTAGTAGCGGCTTTTATCCGCCTAGGCAACCTGATGAATAGCGAGATATTTGGTCGCCCGACCGACCTGCCTTGGGCCTTCAGCTTCGTACGCTCAGGCGAATACCACAAGATACTCGCCCTCCGAGAGGCAGGGCTTACGCTCACGCCCGAGCAACAGCAACTACTCGACGGCACACTCGGCTGGCACCCTACACAAATCTACGAAGCTGTGGCTTACCTCCTCGTCTTCGCTTTCTCTATGTGGCTCTATTGGTATCGCGATGCTGCCCAAAAGTACACAGGGCTTATCATCGGATACTTTATGATTGGGGTCTTCGGCTCTCGTATCCTCGTAGAGAGCATCAAGATAGTGCAGGAGCCTTGGGAGCTAGACCTCATTGCCGCCATAGGCTTAAACATGGGTCAGCTACTAAGTATCCCCTTCGTCCTCTTTGGCATAGCCACGGTGTACTGGGCTTATACGCACCCCAATACGCCCTCAGTTAAGAAGTAATAATCCAAACGATAGAATAATTATCTATGTATCAGATACAGAACATCACAGACAGTATCTACTATGTAGGTGTCAATGACCGCAGTAAACACCTATTCGAGAATATGTGGGCCTTACCCGATGGTGTGTCCTACAACTCGTACCTCATCGTAGACGAGCAGGTAACGCTCATTGATACGGTGGATGTATGCTACTCGGATATCTTCTTCCACAAGATAGAGCGCATCCTGGGCGACCGTCCTATCGATTACCTCATCGTGAATCATATGGAGCCAGACCACGGTGGCTCTATCGGGCTACTGCGTCAGCGCTATCCCAACGTAAAAATCATCGGTAACAAGAAGACCTTCGATATGCTCTACGGCTACCACGGCATCACCGAGGGACTGGTAGAGGTCAAGGCTGGGGAGACGCTCCGTGTGGGCAAGCACGAGTTTACCTTTATGCTCGCTCCGATGGTACACTGGCCCGAGGTAATGTTTACCTACGAGTCTACTGAGCGTGTGCTCTTCTCTGCCGATGCCTTCGGTACTTTCGGCGCACTCAACGGGCACCTCTTCGACTATGAAGCCGACCTAACACGCTACCTCGAGGATATGCACCGCTACTATAGCTGCATCGTGGGCAAGTATGGCAACTTCGTACAGAAAGCCCTCAAGTCCGTCCTAGAGAAGAACCTACCCGTAGACTTCATTTGCTCTACACACGGTGTCGTGTGGACCAAGGAGCACTTCGCCGAGGCCCTAGCTATCTACGACCGCCTCAGCAAGTACGAGGGTGAGGATGGCGTCGTTATCCTCTACGGCTCTATGTACGGCAATACCGAGCAGCTCGCCGATGTAATCGCTCAGAGTCTGGCTAAGGCTGGGGTCAAGAAGATCATCTGCCACAACGTGAGCAAGAGCGAGCAGTCGCAGATTCTCTCGGATATATTCCGTTACAAGGGCCTTATCATCGGTAGCCCTACCTACAGCAATGGCATCTTCTCTCCGATTGAGAATATCATGAACCTCATCCGCCTACGCGAGCTCAAGAACCGTGTCTATAGCGTCTTCGGCTCCTTCACTTGGGCGCCAATGGCTGTCAAGAAGCTTGTTCCCTTTGCCGAAGAAATGCAGTGGAAGAGCGTAGGACAGCCCGTAGAGATGAAGATGGCAGACCTACCTGGCGTGATTGACGCTGCCTGGCAGCTCGGTCAAGACTTCGCCGCAGCACTCAACGAGAACTAATTATCCAAACCCTCAAATACATGAGACTTATTATCAAGCCCGACTATCAGGGCATCTCTCAGTGGGCTGCCGACTACGTAGTGGCCCGCATCAATGCGGCCAACCCTACGGAACAGCGTCCCTTCGTCCTCGGCCTGCCTACGGGCTCATCGCCCCTCGGTATGTACAAGGCGCTCATCGAGGCGAATAAGGCTGGGCGTGTATCCTTTCAGAACGTGGTGACCTTCAATATGGACGAATACATCGGTCTACCCGAAGGGCATCCCGAGAGCTACCACTCGTTTATGTGGAACAACTTCTTCTCGCACATCGATATCAAGGCGGAGAACGTACACATCCTCAACGGCAATGCTCCCGACCCATTGGCGGAGTGCGCAGCCTACGAAGAGGCTATCAAGCGTGCTGGCGGTATCGACCTCTTCCTCGGTGGTATCGGACCTGATGGACACATTGCTTTCAACGAGCCTGGCTCATCACTCACCAGCCGCACACGCGTCAAGACGCTGACGACAGACACGATTATTGCCAACAGTCGCTTCTTCGAGGGCGATGTCAATAAGGTACCCAAGACAGCTATGACCGTAGGCGTAGGTACTGTGATGGATGCCCGCGAGGTACTTATCCTCGTTAACGGCCATGCCAAGGCGCGCGCCCTACAACAGGCTGTAGAGGGAGCCATTAGCCAGATGTGGACCATCACGGCGCTACAGTTACACCCACACGGCATCATCGTAGCAGACGAGGCCGCCTGTGCAGAGCTCAAGGTCGGGACCTACAACTACTTCAAGGATATCGAGCGCGGTAACATCTAAGTCCTCCTTCGACGAATAGAGCTCAGCCACCAGCCGAGCCGATAACAGCGACAGGCAGCGTCCCCTAGATAGGGGCGCTGCCTGTCGCTATTTTACTTCGACGCTAACTCTAGCTATCGGAGACTATTTACGCTTAGGTTTAATCTTCACTAGGCTATCGGGGACTATCTCTGTGGCGTAGCCAATCTTCTGAAAACCTTCGCGAATACGTTCTAGGCTCACCTTGTCGGCATCATACTCGATATATACCTGCTGTAGCTCTGCCCGAGGCTCTACCTTGCGAATACCTTTCTCGAAGCGGATGTAGTTACGAATCTTCAGCTCGCAGTTAGCGCAACTCATCTTAGGCGTAGTGGTAAGTACCGCCGTGCGGACATCCTTGGCCAATAGTGCGCCCTGTGCCATCATCAAGACTCCGAGAGCGAGGACTTTTAGACTTATCTTCATAGTTTATCTTATTTGTTTTATTATGCTGGTAAAGTTAACGAGATAGTTTGATACGCAGACCTGCATAGACCATA
>CAMBHQ010000153.1 GCA_945867245.1 uncultured Porphyromonas sp. | reverse complement strand
CGCATACTTGATAGAGGGGATAACGTTGCGTGGGTCGTTGAGTCCGTCGAAGATACGTGTGATATCTACGCCCTGAGCCTTCTTAACCTTATACATGAGCTTACGCACGTCCGCAGGTACTGGATACATGCGCAGACCATTGAGGCCTCGGTCGAGCATGTGGGTCTGGATACCCGCAGCGTTGAAGAACTTGGTGAAGCCACGTACAGCCTTGTTGGGGTTCTCGCCATACATGAGGTTTACCTGCTCGAAGGCGCCCCCGTTGGTTTCTACACGAGCGAAGCAGCCCATCTCTACAATCACAGGCGCAATACGCTCTAGCTGGTCGAGGCGTGGCTGATACTTGCCGCTAGACTGCCACATATCGCGGTAGACTAGGCTAAACTTAATTTCTCTTTGTGCCATACATTGATACGATTGGTTATGTATATCTATTTGTCTTTAGTTCTTTGTCATCTGCAAGGTATGTATCCACTGCAGGGCGGCGAGGGCTGCTGTCTCTGTGCGGAGACGGCTAGATCCGAGGCTAGTAGGCAGAGCGCCAGATGCTTGGGCGGCTAAGACCTCCTCGACAGCGAAGTCCCCCTCGGGACCTATGAAGAGGCTAACATCGCCCCCTAGGTAATGCACATGAGGCAGGCGACGCTCTAGGATGCCGTCTACGCTTTCTCGGCAGTGTAGGATGAGACGTTGGCTGTCGGCCGTCAGGCGTAGTGCCTCAGAGAAGGGAACGTCTACGAGTAGCTCGGGTACTAGGGCCTTCTGAGACTGCTTCATCGCCCCGACGAGAATCTTGCTGATACGCTCGGCCTTGACCTGCTTACGCTCGCTGTGCTGACAGCGTAGTAGGATGACCCTATTGAGCCCTAACTCGGTGGCCTTCTCTAGTAGCCACTCGATGCGGTCGATGGACTTCGTCGGTGCCACGCAGAGCGTAATATGTCCCTGCCAGTAGGCCTGCCAAGGGATTTCCTCTAGCAGTTGTAGCTCGCAGTCTTTTTTGCTCGTAAAGCTAATCTCGGCCAACCAAGCCTTCCCCTTGCCATCCGTTAGCTGCACTCTGTCGCCAGGGTCGAGGCGCAGTACACGCAGGGCATGACCAGCCTCTTCCTCGGGAAGTGCTAGCCGATGCTCTAGGTCGGGCGTATAGAATAATGGTAAGTCCTGCATTAACCTCGTTTGCTCACTTTGTTTATGCACCAAAGTTATAGTATTAGTTTGAATGGGCAATGCCTTTTAGGGAAAAAAATCTAGAATAAGTAGACAGAGCCTTGTAGTAAGGGGGTAAAAGGCGATAGAGGGTAGAGTGATGGCTTGGCATCTCTCTACCCTCTATCGATATTACAGAGTGGTATTCCCTTAGCGACTGAGGCGCTTGCGCTCGGTTTCGTCGAGTATAATCTTGCGCATACGCTGGCTCTCGGGCGTAATCTCGACGTACTCGTCTGGCTTGATGTACTCGAGTGCGTCCTCTAGGCTAAAGATAACAGGGGGAGCCAAGGCTACCTTATCGTCGCTACCAGAGGCGCGCATATTGGTGAGCTTCTTGCTCTTGCATACGTTCACGCCGAGGTCGCCCTCCTTGCTATGCTCGCCGATGACCTGACCTGCGTAGACCTCTTCGCCTGGAGAGATGAAGAAGCGACCACGGCTCTGTAGGTTGTTGAGCGCATAGGCATAGGCTGTGCCTGTCTCTAGGGCAATGATACTGCCGTTATTGCGACGGTCGAGCTCGCCCTTCCAAGGCTGATACTCTAGGAAGCGGTGGGCCATCACAGCCTCGCCAGCCGAAGCGGTTAGGACCGAGTTATTGAGCCCGATGATACCGCGTGAGGGGATCGTGAACTCTAGGAAGGTGCGGTCGCCCTTAGTCTCCATCATTGTCATCTCGCCCTTGCGACGGGTAACGAGGTCAATAATCTTACTGGCGCTCTCCTCGGGGAGGTTGACCATCAGTTGCTCTACGGGCTCGTGCTTGACGCCATCAATCTCGCGGATGATAACCTGAGGCTGTCCCACCTGCAATTCGTAGCCCTCGCGACGCATCGTCTCGATGAGGACTGATAGGTGTAGCACCCCACGACCGAATACCAGCCAGCTGTCCGCTGTAGCAGCAGGCTCTACTCGGAGGGCTAGATTCTTGTCTAGCTCCTTCTGTAGGCGGTCGTGTATGTGGCGACTAGTTACGAACTTACCCTCCTTACCGAAGAAGGGCGAGTTGTTTATCGTGAAGAGCATACTCATCGTAGGCTCATCGACGGCAATCGTAGGTAGAGCCTCGGGGGCAGAGGTATCCGCTACGGTCTCTCCGATCTCGAAGCCCTCGATGCCAATGAGCGCACATATGTCGCCAGAGCTAACGCTCTCTACCTTGGTACGGCCTAGCCCCTCGAAGATATTGACTTCCTTAATGCGCATCTTAGCGAGGCTACCGTCTCGCTTGCAGAGCATCACATCCTGTCCCTCGCGGAAGGTGCCTCGGTGTACGCGTCCTACGGCTATACGGCCTACATAGCTCGAGAAGTCGAGTGAGGTAATGAGCATCTGTGCAGGACCCTCTATCTGTGTAGGGGCGGGGATTTCCTCTAGGATAGTATCGAGTAGAGTCGTGATATCTGTGGTGGGCTCGTTGTAGTCTAGGCTCATCCAGCCCTGCTTGGCGGAGCCGTAGATGGTCTTGAATCCTAGTTGGTCCTCGTTGGCCCCTAGGCTAAACATAAGGTCGAAGACCATATCCTCTACTTCGCTCGGACGGCAGTTGGGCTTGTCTACCTTATTGATAACGACGATGGGCTTCAGCCCCATCTCAATGGCCTTCTGTAGTACGAAGCGCGTCTGAGGCATAGGCCCCTCGAAGGCATCGACGAGCAGTAGACAGCCGTCGGCTAGGTTAAGGACGCGCTCTACCTCGCCCCCGAAGTCGGCGTGGCCTGGGGTGTCGATGATATTTATCTTGACATCCTTATAACGGATACTTACATTCTTGGAGAGGATGGTGATACCACGCTCGCGCTCTAGGTCGTTGCTATCGAGGAAGGTATCTACGTCGGCAGCCTTGTCGTCACGGAAGAGCTTACCTGCTAGGAGCATCTTGTCCACTAGGGTCGTCTTACCGTGGTCCACGTGGGCAATGATGGCAATGTTTCGTATATTTTGCATTCTATCTAATGTCTTTTCGCTTGCAAAGGTACTTAAATAAAGCCGAACGCCTAGATAACGGATGCCAAGCTCTCCGAATAAGCGCCCAGCGTACATTACTAGATGAATGCTGTCCGCTGACTGTGGCTGTACAAGCGCCCCGACATAGAGCGAAGGCATCTTACAACGTATGTAAGATGCGTTATACATCGGTTGTAAGATGCGTCTTACAAGGTATGTAAGATTTGTAAGCTCTATTACTACGTCTTTGTGATCTATGCTTGCGCTAGGGGTATCCGCATAATGCTCTCCGTACAATAAAGCCCTGACCAGCGAACGTGCGTTCGGCTAGCCAGGGCTTAGGCTATTGGATAGCTAGGTTTTAGTCCACAAAGGTCATCTCCTCTAGTAGGCGATGGCAGTGGCCATATTCCTCGATAATCATCATGATGTAGCGGATATCACAGATGATGCTACGTTGATAGTCCGCAAGATACTGGATGTCTCCACCGACTCCTTCCCAGTTGA
>CAMBHQ010000152.1 GCA_945867245.1 uncultured Porphyromonas sp. | reverse complement strand
ACCATACGTCCCTACTAGGCTTATCGTCCCATCGTCTGCAATGTTACGTATTTTATTGCGCCACTTACGTTGTTCCTTCGGTAGAGCAGACTGCAATACAAACGCACCCCCTTCTATCTTACCCCTTTTTTCACTACCTTTGCTCTCAGAAGCGTCTACCTTTTGTTGGGTAGCTGTGTCGTCCAACTTGCCCTCTAGGGTGCTATCAACGTCCATACTACTGTTAGCAGGTGTGGACGCTTCTTTTTTCTCATAGGCCGTAAGTAGCCAATGCTCCCTTGGCGTACCTCGGTATTCCTTACTTACCACAGCAAAGTGGGTGGCACTCTCCAGCTTGATCCGATTATCGCTTTCTTCTACGACCTCAAGCTCTTTCAATATGTCTTGAATGCCTGTTAGGACTTCCGGATGTTTACGAGCTATCTTCTGCAACCCTGCCTTCTGATTACCCCAAACCAGACTTATCTCCCCAACCTCAGGATGAGACAACGCTCCTAGAGCTTCCCCCTCTTGACGCTCCATCAAAAAGGCGATTGCCTCCTGAGCCTTACCCCTAAACTGATTGTAGATATTGCCAAACGCTCCACGACCAATAGGCTGTATAGCATCTACCTCCGTAGCACCACTAGTCTCACTAGGGACACTATCGCTTCTAGACTCACTAGCACTAGCATCTACCTCCTCTAGCTCCACTAGAGTGCCATCCCTCAGCATCGCAGCGAAATGCTCAGAGGTAAACGTCTTAGGCTTGCTCATCGTATGGTAGGGCGCTCCATCTCGATAGCTCGTTATCTCTACGCGGACTCCGCCACGCTTACTCTCGCCCAAGACTCGGTAAACCTGATGTCCCCCATTCCCCTTTCGCTCATAACGCTTACCGACAAGACCCCCTTCTGCGTCTCTAGCACTAGCCTCCGACGACTGTCCACTGTTCACTGACTCCTCACCACTAGCCCTAGCACCACTATCGCTACTAGGCTCACTAGTCTCACTAGCTCCAGCCTCCGACTCCGACCCTCGACCGACACCGACACGCACCGTTATCGTCGCTGCCTGCACCATCTTGCCATCCTTATTGACCTGTGGCGCACGAACATCCCAGACGACCTGCTCCCCCTCGGCTAAGGTCTCATCCTCCACAAAGTCCGCAATTACCCCAGAACCCTCGTGGTAAGGCTTACCGAGCATCTCGATAAGCTCGTAGCCCTCCTCAGACAAGGCATTACGGACGGCTTCCGCCAGAGCATCCTCCTCCGCGGTAGACACAGCTCCTCTGGAGATGTTCGTATCGCGTGTCGCTAACGCATTTGCTGCCTCACGCCACCAATTCGCATCCCCAGACTTACGGGCGGCCATAGCGCCCTCTAGGCGCTCATGAGCCTTTGCTAGTTGCTTACGACCCTTTGCAGGCTTCTGACCTCCAGTCTCCCGACCTCCAGTTTCACCGCCCACTGACGACTGACCACCAGCCCCCGACGACTGGCTACTATCAGCCCCTACAGAGACTCCGCTAGCTCCGCCTCCAGACTCGGTAGCCCCAGACGGGCTCTCCGCTCTACCTCCGCGCGTATCGCTGCTATCGATAGCTCGTTCCCCGCTTGGGCTTGCTTGATGTGGCTTAGCCAAAGTTTCGCTTCCAATCTTTCCATTGTAGTCTATGTTTAATACTCGTTTTACTGCTTCTCCTAGACTCTTCTCCCTGCCCGCTTCTGCATCAAACAGAGCATCGCCCATGCCTTGTACCTCATCATACAAGTCATTGAATAGGTTGATAAGCTCCACTTTCTTGCCCTTGTGGTAGAGAGACGCTAGGTGTATAGCAAAATTACTAAATCCATAACGCTCCTCAGGGGTCATCACTGCTTCCCCATCCTGAAATTGTTGGGGCTGACTCTTCCACGACGCTACGAACCTAAATACGTCTTCTTGAGTCTTTGCTCCCTTCAGCGTAGACTTCATCAAGGCATACGCTCGGATACTATCCTGTAGCTCCGTGAGCATCCGGCTATCCATAGCACTCTGCATATCTCGATATGCCGTCGCCAAAATAGCCTGCTGTGCTACTGCCGGCAAGCTCTTAAAGTCATTGCGCAAGCCCTGCTCTGCACCTTGGAACAAAAACTCCTGCAGTATCTCCTTCAGCCCCGTACGACCAGCATCTGTAAGTCCATCCTGACGCTCATTCACACTATATAAAAACTGCTCTGGGGTAATAAGTCCCTGCTGACGTAGCCATACTAGTGTCTCGACGCCATTCTCCTCTAGTAGCTCCGTAATGCCTGCGTCTGCATCCTCACTCGTTAATAGACGACGAGTAAACTCCTCCGCTCTACTACCGAGCTTACGCATCGTCTCCAGTGCGCGGATAGCCTGCTTACCGCCACTCTCCGTATCTGCACTATTATACTGACCCAGATTGATAGCCTCTGCATCACTCACATCTGCTATACGTACGAGTACAGGACGACGCATACCAGAGACCTGAGCCTCTGTCAGCCCCCAGCGACTAGCATTTGACGATAGCCACTGACGATAGGCCTCTGCGCTCTGTTCCGTCTTGCCGTTAGTACCGCTATACATATAGCGTAGACCAGCACTACGGCCATTACCCTGTATCACCTCGCCTCGGCTGTTCACTATCGGACTACCTACATACGCAGTTGTACCCTCTGTGATTTCACTCGGATTGATACCCTCGGCCATCTTACGAGCGCTCATCACACTGTTAGCGTCCGTACGTGCTTTCGGCTGGGCCTCGTCTATGAAAAAGCGAGGGTTAGCACTACCCTCATAGTGCGAGGGCTGTAGATCATCCACCTCTATCAATGCATAGCGTGCCTCTACCTGTGCATCATCGCCAAACTTCACACTCGTCTCATCGCCATACTCGGCTTGCACAGACTCCTGGCGCTCTATGCGCTCGCCATCCTTACTCCTATAGCCTCTTGCTCGGGCATCGCTAGGCTTGTCATCTGTCCACTCGGGTACGCCATTCAGTGCCTCCACCTGCTGACGACGGGCCTCCTGTGCTTCTGCCTCAGCTTGACGGCGTGCCTCTACCGCTGCCCTTGCTTCTTCCAGCTGGTCTGGGCTACCCTGACGGGCTGCACTCTGAGCTTCTAGCTCGGCATACGCACGGGCCTTACGCTCTGCCTGTGCTTCCGACAGAGCAGACTCCCACTCTGCCAACTCCTCCGCTAGAGACTCCCTGCGCGCTTTATGCTCGCGTAGGCTAGCCATCTTCTCTGCCGGAGTCTTGCCCTTAGCCGTGGGGAGCTTGCCCTCGTACTTCTTCAGCTCCTTACGCAAATCATCCACCATCGACTGTGCTACGCCCTCGGCTATCTCTTCATCGCCATCAGCCTCCGAGAGTAACGACTGCCACCTGCTGACCTCACCAGACGTATTAGAGCCATCACTATCGCCACTAGTCTCACTAGCCTCTGACTCCTGTTCACTGCCCACTGCTTCTCCCGATACATTGTCTGTACCCGCTACACTCTCTGTACCCGTTACACTGCCCTCATCGGCTACACTCTCAGTACCGGCTACTGGCGACTGACCACTGTCCACTACTTCACCGGCTACACTAGGGTTACTATCGCTACTAGGGTTACTAGCTACACTAGGGACACTAGCTACACTAGGGACACTAGCTACACTAGGGACACTAGCTACACTAGGGACA
>CAMBHQ010000151.1 GCA_945867245.1 uncultured Porphyromonas sp. | reverse complement strand
CAATCTTCTCTTCTGTATCAATTACAGATAAATGATACTCGGCAATGAAGCTGTGGTGCCTTATCGTTGGTGTTAGTATCGTTCCCCTATATATATACCAAGAGGGGTGATAGTTTTCATCCGCAACCCTCTGTAGTATTAGTTCAACCTCGTCATGAGTTATTCTCGTTCCGATGGCATCTATAAAGCTATATTTCTTTTGGAAACCGACAGCCCATGCCGAAGTTATTCCATTTTGGTGTAGGTAGTACCTTACTCCATCAGCTATTCTCGTTTTATAGCCCTTTGCCTTCAGGATAGGGTCTATGCGCTCTAGCGTGAGCCTCTGTCTTTCTGACTTTTCCATTCTATTTTTTATCTAACCTCACTCTGTTGGCTCCACTCAGACATTATACTTAGGCTCGATAGTCGGCAGTATTTCAGCCTTGAGCTTCTCGTAGTAGGGGGCCCACCGCTTGTAGGCTTCTCCTCTAAACCGCTCATCGCAATCTGCTAATTTTGCCTCAAAATTAGGGTCATTACATAGCTTCGATATGATAAGCCCCCTAAGAAAAGCATCTATTCCCCCATACAATATTCCTTCTCCTTTATATTGCCAGAAAAAGCCCTCATTTACGAGCTCATCCATCCTTTTAAGTATATTGGGTAAGTAGGAATAATACTCCACAAATTTTGCTCCCTCTTCGTTGATGTATCTAAGGCTGTTTGAGATGAACTCATGTAAGCCTGACATTCCTTCTTCATAAACAGGGCAACGCATCCTATTCTTAGAATCAAGAAAAGTGAGAGGAGTCTTGGCAAATATCGGGTTCGGGTATTGGTCGTCTACAAGCTGCTGCATATAAGACTCCACTTCTTCGTGGCTACTATAAACCCCTGAAAACTCCACTTCACCAAGGCTATAGAAAATCAAGATGTATGAAATTGATACTGATCCTAGAGACAGATAATACCGTACTCCATCACCTGATGTTCTTTTATATCCTTTAGGTTTTAGCTCTTCATCAAAGCGAGTAAGGACTTCTCGTTTTATCTGGGCTTTTGTCATTTCGCACATAGCTCTAACACTATCTATATTTTTCTATTGTGATAATAGTTGAAAGACTATTCTTAACATCAATTGGTATGAGACAAAACTTGTTGCTTTGCTCGGGATAGCTTACCACTCGTAGCTTGCCGATGACCTCACCGAGGTCAAGGGCATAACGAGCCTGTGCACTAGACCTAAAGCGAACTAGGCCGAAGCTACGCTCCAGTTTCTCTCTATCGAAGGCTCCAATACGCTCTACACGCTCTGCGCTTAAGCTATCCGGTTCAGAAACCTCAGCACGCAACGCCCCTAGTCCTCCCAAAAGGAGGACCAGCAGGAGGAGAAGGCGTAGGCATATCCAGCGGTATCGCATGAGGCTATTGGAGGGGAAATGGATTCTGTTGGGCTAGACTACTCTATCCCCTGATACTTGGCGAGGTCTCTAGCTAAGTGCTCTCGGAACGCAGGGTACTCTTGGTCTGTGTACTCCAAAATACGTTGACGTACAATCTCGGGAATTCGGTCTAAGCGAATGAGCTCGTCGTATTCACCAAACTCTGGATACGGTACCCATAGCTTAGCAACCTCTTCATCTGCCAAAGGGGTGAGCTCCTCTCGTATAGTTGCCCAATTACCCTCATCGTCTTGATGACGGACTCTCATAACAGACCCTTCTGGGGTGAAATAAAAGTCAATACGACGACGTTTCTGGGCTGTCCCTGGGAAGCACTCCGAAAGCATAATGCACTTCAAAAATAGTCTACCATCTTGGGAGTACTCATCTCGATATCTGTATGTGAGGTAGTCGTCAAAGTTATCCCGGAGGAAGTCTACACCCCAAAAGCCAGCGTTCGAGGCTATAGCACAGTAGGGGCTATCGTCATCATTGAGAATCGTAGCATAGTAGGTGTTCTGCTTGTCATGAGCTTCACGCGAAGCAAGCTCCAACAAGCCCTCCTTGTTCTTCCTACGGCTATAACGGGTCTTGTTGTAGATGTCTAATTGGTGTAATGTCGCCTCTTCGGACTGTAGACGCACACCAGACCAAAATTTCTGAAATAAAGTTTTCATTTTAAGCTATATATTCTATTACCTATATCACGAATGATGATACCACTCTTATCTGCATAGTCTAATATACTTTGAGGGATAGGTTTAGACTGCACGGGAACCTCCAGTATCATCCGGCCTTTAAGATCGTCACCTCCGTTTGCTTCGAGTATTCCCTTATTCGCTCCTGCGCTGTCAGTGTTAGAAGGCGCCGATATGCTCCCCTCCCTTAAGCCATCCGGCTCAGAACCCTCGGCACGCAACATCCCTAGCCCCCCGAAAAGGAGGACCAGCAGGAAGAGAAGGCGTAGACATAGATGTCTAAGACGACTCTGCCCTAGGAGTAGAGAGAGGGCGCGCATTTCTTTTTGTATCTGTCTGGCTGTTAATCCACTACCAAAGGTAGTAAGATCGGGGAATATGTACTTAAACTTACTTAGTAGTAGGTTGAGATCCAAGCACCATTAGCACTCACGCTGGAAGATATGTAAAGTGTGCTCTAGGTCTCTGATGTACAGCTTGTCGCCTGAGATATAGAGTGGCTGGGATGGAACTAAGCAATTCCGAGTTACCTTTCTCTCCTCAAAGGGGATTATCTCCTCTGTCCAGACGAGCTTGCGAGCCTTATAGTCAAAGATGCCTACTCGACTCGGGCCGTACCAATCTGTTTTCATCTCTGCTAGGAAAGTAAAGTAATCGCCCTGAAGAAGTGGAGCGTAGATATGAGCAAACCTGCCAATGCCATCGGGATCCTCCTCTCGAAACGCAAAACACTCTATTACCTCCCCACTAGAGGCTTCAATCTCTTGAAAATGGTAACTGCTGATGCAAACGATAACTTTGTCTTCCTCGCGGAGATAACAATCACCTATGCCCTCTACCATTTTATATTGAGACTTATCTTTATCAGCAACATTGCACGAGAGCTGATGTACTGGCTTACCTGTCGCTACGTCAAGAGCGATGAGACGTGCAAACTCCGTTGTAAACCAAAGTAGGTCTCCAACAATACCTAGTATGTTCGTGATGTGATCTACTTCTCCGGGGCTATAAACATTGTCCTCCCCAAGTGCCTCAAACGGGAAAGACCAAAGGATATTGCTGTCTCGGTCAATAAGGCAAACCTCCTTCTTGACAATATTATCATAAGCGATGATAACTCCCCCTTCAACGTGTAACATATAGGGTATATATTCCTTCAGGATCAGACTATTATCAATAGGGGAGAGCATATTAACATAATTAGGCACTGAAGAAAACTCTTGACAGCCAATATAGAGGGAGGAGGCATTTAAGAGATGTGTACTGCTATCAATCTTATTCAATAGTACATTATCTCTATACAACTCAAAAGCACCACAACTGTACCAAGCATAGGTATATTCTCCTTGAGTCTGTAAATATAAGGGAGCCTTTTCCCTCTCTAGCAAAGTGTTCTCAAGGCGGATATACCCTTTGCCATCTTTAGAGTAAGCATAATTTCCCGTCTTAGGATTGAAGCCTGAGACATTCTTAATCTCTGCTATTTTCTTGTAATCAACTGACATATCTAACAAGTTAGAATTACGATATTAGGAAAACTTTTAATATGAGCTCCAGTTGAAAGCC
>CAMBHQ010000150.1 GCA_945867245.1 uncultured Porphyromonas sp. | reverse complement strand
CAGCCGTAAGCCCATAGCAGGGGTCTTGCTCTCCGTCCATACAGAGGAGGGTAAGAGCCTTCTAGCCCGCAGCATAAGCGCTCAGGATGGACGCTTTGTCATCAAACTAAAAGCCCTACCCGAGGGCGCCATACTGCGTGCCCGCTCTCTCGGGGCCGAGCCCTACGAGCTACGCCTCAGCCCAGGTAATAAACCTCTCATCATCGCCCTCAGAGCCAAAGCAGAGCGCATCCGAGAGGTCGTCGTAGAGGCTGACCTTATCCGCCTCTCTGGCGACACCCTGACCTATATGGGTAGCCAGTTCGCCCAAAGCAACGACCGTGTACTAGCCGACCTCCTCAAGCGCCTACCAGGTATAGAGGTCCAGAGCAACGGACAAATACTCTATCAGGGCAAACCCATATCGAAGTTTTACATCGAGGGCAAAGACATCCTAAAAGGGCGCTATGGCTTAGCCACCAACAATCTAGACGTAAATAAGATCGCCAGCGTACAGGTCCTAGAGCGCCACCAGCCCATACGTGCGCTACAGGGCGTGGAAATGCCCAGCACAGCGGCTGTAAACATCCGACTACGCAAGTCGGCACTCGGCGCCTTCTTTGCCAATCTCAGACTCGGCGCTGGACTGCCCCTCGGGGAGCTCAGCAACAGCATCTCTGCGATGCGCTTTACGCCCAAGCATCAGAATATTCTCATCTATAAGCAAGACAACTCTGGTGGAGATATCGCCCAAGAGCTAAGGCAGAGCTACGGCAATATCGGGCTTGCTCCCTCGGCACACCTAGGCGTACAGGGCCAGGGAGGCGGGCGTAAGCCTTTTAACGACTCGCACTACCTATCGCTCAACAACCTCTACGGCCTCGACAGCCTCTCTACACTCGGGCTAAACCTCCTCTACCTATACGATAGGCGCTGGAGAGAACAGGCCGAGGAACGCTCTGTATACCAAGGCCCTAGCCATACAGGACGCCTAGAGGAACGCCTGCGGGATACGCTACGCAAGCACGACAGCGAGCTCAAACTAGAGTATGAGCACAACGGCACCAAGGCTTTCACCAACAATAAGCTGCGTCTCTTCTGGGACAAAGTACAGGGCAATAGTACGGTACAACGCCCTCTACAACAGCTAGCGCAGGCGACACAGCTACCATCCTACGGCATCGCCAACCAGTACAAGGTAGTACGACGCCAGGGCGAGCATATCTACAAGCTCACGGCAGATCTGGCCTACCGACGTAGCGACCACAGCCTAGAGCTGCGCCCTGCCACAGCTATCGGTGAGGTACTACAGCTCCCGGACCTCGGGGCGGGATACATCCGTCAGACGCTCCTGCACGACACCTACGCAGGCTCGCTATCGCTGAGCTATAGCCACAAAAGCAAATACTACCGATGGGGCATAGACCCAGAGTTAAGCATCGAGCATAATCGCCTCAGCTCTGCCCTAGGCGAGTGGACAGCCCTAGCGTCATACCGCCGCGACATACCACAGGCCCGCAATGAGCTACGACATACCACGATGAGGCTTGGCTCTAGCGTAACCCTTAGCTACGACGATGCGCACCGATGGAAGTGGACGATACGCGTCCCCTTAGACCTAGAGCTACAGCGGGGCGCACAGGGCCCCAAGTGGTACCTGCGCCCAAGGCCCTGGGCTAGCCTAGAGTACAAGCCTAGCTCCCGATGGTACATCAATGGCCTCCTCAGCTATAGTGATGCTATCGGGGACTATAGCAATGAGCTAACGGACTATATCCTCAGCGACTACCGCACGCTACGCCGACGCACCAACCTCACACCCAGACGCCATCAGATACGCAGCAATGTAGCGGGCATATACCGAGACCATAAGTCCGGCTTCTTCGTAAACCTACATTACGGCCTAGAGGCTGCTATACAGAACGAGCTGACAAACCTCATCTACCGCGATGGGACCTTCGACCTACAGAGCATAGACTACCGCAATACCAGTCTACAGCACAGCCTCGGCTCGGGCACTAGCTTCTACCTAAAGCCTCTTCGCGGTAATGTCTCCCTCGGAGCTCAGCTCAACTGGGGCTCGGGCACTACCCTCACAGAGGGCTATGCTAGCGCCTACCATAACTGGGGCTATGGACTATCACAGCACTCGGAGCTGAAGCTCTCTAAGGCCCTCTCAGTGAGTCTTGAGAACAGGCTCTCTTGGCAAAAGTCCTCCGTGGGTAAGTTCACGAGCACCTTCAGCTCTCAGAGCCACTACCTATCTCTACACCTCAAGCTCGGCGACAAATGGACCTTCTCGCCCAAAGGTATACTAATACTCGATAGCTCATCAGGAGCCTATTCGGTGGCACGCATGGCCTCAGCCCGACTATCCTATCGCCCTCAGAAACGACTAGAGTTCGTCGCCGAGCTGAGCAACATCTTCGACACCAGACAATTCGTTAGCTACCGCCACTTGGCCGCAGACCTCGAGCGTAGCGAATACCTCCTCCGCCCACGGCAGTTTATGCTACAGTGCGCCTTCTCGCTCTAGAGCTCGGCTCTAGCTAGACGAGCATATAAATAATCAGAGCGTGCCTACATAGACACGCTCTGATTATTTCATCTCCTCCTAAAGGCTCGATATAGGGCACTTATCCTACACGAAGTCCTGCATCAGGTCCTCGATAACCTCCTTTACCGATCGGATGGACTTGATATAGCTAATGCCATTCCCTACGGATATATAGCCCTCATCGGCTCTACCCTCATCGAGCATCCCTAGGCGCATGCCATAGCCGCCCTTCTGTGCCTCGGCGAGCTTCTCGCGCGACTCGCCACGTGCGTCCATAGCCACCAGTTCGTGCGCCAGCTTGGTCGGTAGCGAGCGGTAATAGGCAGGCAGCGTACGGAAGAGGAGCAAGTCCTGCGCAGTACTGTCTACGAGCCTCTGCTTGACACTCTCGGCCATGCGACACTCTAGAGTGGGCAGGAAGACGGTACCCGCGAAGACACCCTCCGCCCCTAGCGCTAGAGCCGCACGCACACCACGCACATCGGCCACTCCGCCAGCAGCCAATACAGGGATGCTGACAGCATCGGCTATCTGAGGCACGATAGAGAAGGTGCCTATCACCCGCTCGGGTACTGTACCCCCCTCATCGAAGCCCGTAGCCACGAGGATATCCGCCCCTAGGCGCTCTGAGTGCTGCGCATTCTCGACAGTAGGCGTTAGAGCTCGGAAGATGGTCTTGACACCTGCGGCCTTGAGGCGTGCCATATGTCCCTCGAAGTCTATACCCTCTAGATAGTTTATCAAGGCTACTGGTACCCCCTCCTCTATGATTAGGTCTACCACTGCGCCAATGATACTCAGGTCGGTCGAGAGTATTGTCGGCAAACCAAAGGGCTTGGAGGTAAGCGCCTTGACCTTATGTATCTCGGCACGCATAGAGGCGATAAGCTCCTCTGTCGTCTTGGGCGCTCGCTGTAGGCCTGCATTAGGGCCTAGTATCCCCAGACCTCCGGCTTCGCTAATAGCGGCTACTAGAGTGGCATCTGTCATCCAGCTCATAGGCCCCTGTACTATCGGGTACTTTATCCCGAGTATCTCTGTTACTCTATTCATCTTTCGTTCTTAGTCTAGTCTCTGATTGTATGTCCCGTATAAATAGCCCACGGGCGAGGAATGTTTATAACTCCTCGCCCGTGGGCATCGGTATGCTCTGGCTGAT
>CAMBHQ010000149.1 GCA_945867245.1 uncultured Porphyromonas sp. | reverse complement strand
GGCGATTACTGTGCGCGAAGTCCACGCAGTACTTCATCTCTCGCCAATAAGCTCCCCTCCACGATGTACGAGGACGTACCCATAGAGCCAGGGATATTACCTATAGTCCCCAACGAAGCCAAGGTAGCCCCCTTGCGGTGCACGTAGACCTCCTCGCCATAGTGCCTCTCCTTATCCGCATAGTTATGCGCTATGTTGATAATCGGCTCGAACTCAATACCAGGGAGGGCCTCTGCTAGTACCTCCTGAATACGCAACATCATCAGACGGCGATTACTGTGCGCGAAGTCCACGCAGTACTTCATCTCTCGCCAATAAGCTCCGAACTCCCGAGTGCCCTCAGCCAAGAAAGCTAGCTTCAACTCTGGGGCTACACTAGAGTGCCACTGCGCATTGAGCTTGACGGCCAAGTCATTATAATAAGCCGCCACACGAGCTCCCAGATTGCGCGACCCCGAGTGAATCATCACCCAGAGAAAGTCCTCCTCGTCGCGCTGCAACTCGATGAAGTGGTTACCGCCCCCAAGTGTCCCCAACTCACGAAGTACAGCCTCACCACGCTGGCGCACAATAGTCAGCCTATCCATATCGTGCCCCGTGGGCAAGTACTTCGGGTCTTGCTTCTCCTCATGGTGGGCCATACCCACAGGGATGCGCTGACGTATGCCCCGCATTATTTGCTTACGCAGCACCTCGTCGTCAATCTCCGAGACACGCCAAGAGCTCTTCATAGCACACATACCACAGCCTATATCCACCCCCACAGCATTAGGTATCACAGCCCCACGGCAGGCCAGGACACCCCCGATAGGCATCCCCATACCTGTATGCACGTCGGGCATCATCGCTAGGTGTCGGTAGAGGAAGGGCAAGGTCGTGAGGTTCGCTATTTGGCGCATCGCCGACTCCTCGACCTCCTGAGTCCATATCTTCACTGGGACTCCATTAATCATCTGCACGTTCATAATCGCTTATCTTAATGTGGTTCTTAATACGGGATAACTAGCTGTTTACCCCTTTACGAATGCAAAGGTAGATGGGTACTACGCAGTCTTTTTGCGTAGCACTCAGATAGGGCAAAAAAAAGTTAGACAACGAGGACTCTCCACCTAGGGAAACCCTACATTCCCCACACATTCCTAAAGCCCCTAGCCCCTGATTGGTAAGGACTTGCTATATTTGTATAGCTAATAATGGCCAGTATCCCTAAGCTCGACCACAGCCTATGCCCGCCAACAAGAATGCGCTCATCCGCTACAAGACCATAGACCGCTGCCTCAGTAATCCCTATCGGCGCTGGACACTCGAGGACCTCGTAGAGGCCTGTAGCGATGCCCTATACGAAGCCGAAGGTATCCATAAGGGCGTCTCCGTACGCACCGTACAGAGCGACCTCCAGATGATGCGCTCGGATAAGCTCGGCTACAACGCGCCTATCGAAGTCTACGAGCATAAGTATTATCGTTATGCCGACCCCGACTATTCGATTATGAATATGCCGATGTCGCACAACGACCTCTCTGTGATGCAGGAAGCCGTAGATATGCTACGCCAGCTAGAGGGCTTCGAGCAATTCGCAGAAATCAGTGATATTGTCAACCGCTTACAGGATAAGCTAGCCATCAGTCGCCGCGAGCGCAAGCCCATCATTCACTTCGACAGCACGCCACAGCTACAGGGACGACAACTCCTAAGCCCGCTCTACCAGTACATCCTACGTCGACAGACACTGCGTATACATTACCAGTCGTTCCGAGCCCGCAAGCCCCTCCTCTTTACGCTCTACCCTTACCTACTCAAGGAGTTCCGCAACCGCTGGTTCCTCTTCGGCTCACGCAGCAAAGACCTAGTGCTCTTCAACTTTGCTCTCGACCGCATCGTGGCCATAGAGCCCGTCGATGAGCCCTACCGAGACAATCCGGACTTCGATGTGGAGCATTTCTTCGACGACGTTATAGGCGTGAGCAAAAACCTACGCAATAGGCCTCAGAAAATCGTCTTCTGGGCCAATACAGAGCAGAGCAAGTATATCCGCACCAAGCCCATACATCGCTCGCAGATTATTCTGAGCGAGAGCCCCGAGGACCATAGTTGTGTTTTCCAGATCGAAGTGGTTATCAACTTCGAGATGTATTCGGTCCTTATGAGCTATGGCGCAGGGCTACGCCTCCTCGCCCCTCGGCACGCTGTCGCCTATATGCGCGAGCAACTGCGTCTAGCCAGCGAGCAGTATCAGCAGGGGTAATAAGAGAGAGGTCTCGCTATTGATGACCGAGAGCCCCACGGCGGAGCGTATTCAGCGCTCCGCCGTGGGGCTCGGTCGTGTATCTGGGGGGTAGTCTTGCTTGCTCCCCCCATGAAGGCTAGTCTTTCTCGGCCTTTTGCTCGACCGTAAATGTCGGCCCATGGGTCTTATTGGCTTCTGCCCAGAAAGTCAAGCGTCTGATCTTCCCTGTAGTGTTCTCTGTGACTGTTACATGAATCTCATCTTGCAGAGGAGGAACGGTGCAGGTCATCCAGTCGTAGGATATTTGGATGCTCCTATCGGGGAGGACATTCAAGATATTGTTGACAATGGGATACTTCATATCGTCGTTACGCTCCCTAATACCGACTATCCTCCAAGTGGATTTGCGATCATAGGGTTTTCCTGAATAGTTTGTTATTTTCAGGACGAAACTTTGTGCTTGTGCTCCGACAACCTGATTGACCTTTTTTCCCTCAATGACAGGCTCATCGGAGATGCTATCACATGAGGCAAAGATAGCGCATAGCGAGAGTACTAGTAGTCTAATTAGATGTTTCATTTCTTGATGTTTTATTTAGTTCTAACGATTAGATAAGCTGCCTTGGTGCGGTAATCCATAGCATTATTGGAGCCTGTGTACTTAAACTCATCATTAACACTCTGGACGTACAAATAGAGCTTGACTAGAAGCCCTAAGATAAGATTCGGATAACTGCCGACTCGGAGGACAGAGTCGCCTTGGGCGCAGGAGCATCTTTAGAGTCAGATGAGCTCTGGCTTAGCAACAAGTCCAATGCAATCAGAGATATGCTTCTTCTCATGGCTATATGACTATTAGAGGGTTGAATCTGCCACAAATATACGCATAGCCTGGATACTTTGCAAACAATCCATCCCCTACTAGGTGGCCACTTGTCCACTCGGTAGGCGGACGATCGTCCGCCTATTAGGCGGCCAAATGCCTGCCTAATAGGTCGCCACCTGAGCACTAACGACTGCCCTCTCGGTCAGCCCCTAATGTACGACTGTACACCCGCCTGTGAACAGAGCACGAAGGCCTTCGCTAAAGTCTATGCCATAATACGGCTCTCGCTTGCCTGCCCTCCGAGGTCGAGCTCCATTCGCCCCGTCCCTATATTCTGTGTATCTTTGTACGTTTTAACAACTAAGATATTATATGAACGAAAACCTGACAGCGGACTCTAAATCCGCCCAGTCATCAGCCGACAAGGCCCTCTATATAGAGACCTACGGCTGCCAAATGAATGTGGCCGACAGCGAAGTCGTAGCCTCAGTGATGCAGATGGACGGCTATCACCTAGTGGAGCATGCCGAGGAAGCCGATGCCATATTCATAAATACCTGCTCGGTGCGTGATAATGCCGAGCAAAAGGTCCTCAACCGCATAGAGTACTACAATAGCCTGCGCCGCAAAAAGCGCCGCAACCTAGTACTCGGCATACTAGGCTGTATGGCCGAGCGCGTCAAAGAGGAGC
>CAMBHQ010000148.1 GCA_945867245.1 uncultured Porphyromonas sp. | reverse complement strand
GGGCTTACCCGTAACGGTTACTACACGCTCGATGAGGGGCTTGGACTTCTGCACAGCCTCATAGACAGCGAATACTGTACCTACGTTCTGCACTACAGCACCTACCGAGATGGGCAGTGCACCACTCTTGATTTGCTTGCCTAGGACAGCATCGATGAGCTGCTTCTCTCCACCCTGTGGGTACTGCACCTTGAGGGCTACGACCTCGATACCAGAGTAAGCCTTGGCTAGATTCGTGAGGTGCTGGATAGCGTCTGGCTTGTTGTTCTCTATGCCAATAGCACAGCGCTTGATGTCGAGCGCCTGCATCAGGATAGTACAGCCCACGAGTATCTCCTCGCCACGCTCCATCATCAACTGATGGTCGCTCGTCAGATAGGGCTCGCACTCTACGGCATTGACAATAAGGATCTCCGCCTTCTGCCCCGGAGGGGGCGACAGTTTCACCTGTGTAGGGAAGGTAGCCCCTCCCAGACCGACGATACCTGCCTCAGTGATTTTGGCCACTATAGCCTTAGCGTCGAGTGTGCAACTACGGACAAGCTCTGGTGAGCGGTCTATACCCTCCTCCCAAGTATCTAGTCCATCGGGAGCGATATAGATGGCCGGCTTGCGATAGCCACTGGCATCGAAAACCGTATCTATCTTGCTGACCTTACCAGACACACTAGAGTGGATGTTGGCACTTACGAAGCCCGCAGCCTTGGCTATCAGTGTGCCGACGCGTACCTCATCGCCCTTCTGTACGACAGGCGTAGCCGGAGCGCCTATATGCATCCCTAGGGGGATGATGACCTCTTTGCCAGCCTCTAGAGCAGTGATCGGCTGACCGGCACTCAGTTTATTCTCATTGGGGTGAATGCCCCCAAGACTAAATGTTTTGAGCATAATCTATTCAGCAGTTTGTGCAGGTGCTACATCAGACTTGACTTCTGTCGTCTCTACGACAGGCGCAGGGGCCTCGGGCTTAGCCACCTCTGGAGCAGGTGCTGTAGCAGGCTTAGGCGCAGTGGGCTTCGCTACTGCCTCGCCAGGGGTAGCCGCAGGCTCCTTACGTGGGGGGAAGCCAAGCTCGTGGATAGCGTTGGTCGGGCAGACGCTCACGCACTTACGGCACAGACGGCACTTCGTATGGTCTATATAACTGAGGTTATTCGCCATGGTAATAGCCTCAAACTTACACTCCTTAAAGCACTTCGAGCACCCAATACAAGCATTCTTACATGCTTTCATCGCTACCCCACCCTTGTCCTGATTGACACAGCTTACGAAGATACGGCGCCCCTTAGGGCCCTTCTTACGTAGCTCTATGATGGTCTTGGGACAGGCCTTAACGCAGGCACCACAGGCCACGCACTTATCCTCTACGACCTCGGGTAGTAGCGTCTCCTTGTTCATGTGTATCGCATCGAAGCCACAGGCTACGACGCAGTCGCCATGCCCCAGACAGCCGAAGCTACAGTCTGTGTCCCCTTTGTAGAGGGCCGAGGCGATGCGACAGTTGGCAGCACCGTCATAGACATTGGTACGTGGGCGAGCCTCGCAGGTGCCATTACAGCGCACTACGGCGATGAGTGGCTCGGCCGTCGTCGTGGCCATCCCGAGGATACCCGACACCTTCTCCATCACTGGCGAGCCTCCCACAGGACAGAATAAGCCCTCTAGATTATCGCTCCCTACACAGGCCGAGGCGAAAGCTGCACAGCCTGGGAAGCCACAACCACCGCAGTTGGCCTGTGGCAGTACTTCGTTTACCTCAGCGATGCGTGGGTCCTCGTGCACCTCAAACTTCTTGGATACGAAGTAGAGCAAGACGGCACTAATGAGTCCCAGCACCAGCAGTACAATAATAGTTGTAGTCATAAAGGAATCTATGATTTATTCCGCTTTTGTTATTTCGAAGCGCATAATCCGCCCAAGGCTCGGGTCCATAAGGCGAAGTAACAGGTAATATAGGCCGAGGCTACCGAAGGCAGCAGCCAGCGCAGATAACTCGCCCCAGGCCCACAATCGGAGGCCTAGTGCCAGCACAAGCACAAACAAAATTATCGGGATAACGAAGGACAATAGCACGGCCATGCGTCCGATGCTATCGCGCCCCTCGACGAACACACGGTCGCCAGGGCGATAGGAGCTGTCACTCGTCTGTATCGATATATCTCTATCGGCACAGTCCGTCGAACAGCAGAAGTCTTTGGCATGACAGCCCGAGCATGCACTCTGTTGCTGGATGCGTACCACCACTTCGCCTGGGCGAACGCTATGGACGACACCAGCACGGCGTTCAATAGTAACCATTCTTAAGTTTCTTAGGGGGGCTAGAGTTAATAACCCATCATCTATTTGCCTAGCAAAAGTAGAAAAATACTCGGGAAATATCAAGCCTCCCGAGCAATTAAATCCCCCCAGCAGGCCGAGCGCCCCATACAGGCCCGAGTGTACAACAGTACACCCACTAGTGTACAGTCGTGCACTAGTGGGTGTATAGAGCCTCGCTTGTCTAGTAACGGGTGCTAGCCCTGCTCGTTAGATATAACAGCGGCAGAGAGAGACGAAAAGCAAACTCGTTGGTCCCATCTAGGTTGCTCCCATAGAAAACCCCTAGGCGCAGCATACGCCCGAGCCCCAGCGAGTATCCAGCCTCCAGCCAAAGCCTAGACTTAGAGCCATAGAGCGCCCTCAGATGTAGCTCCTCATCGACTTGATAGCGACGTAGTAGCGGTATATGCGCCAGAGCCATGCGCCCCCCGCCATAATTCACGAGCCCCCAGCCCCAAGCGCCCGAGCGCAGGCTCATAGACTGCCCCGTGGCCCAGCTATTACCGATGGGGCTACGCCCTAGAGCCGAGACGACAGGCAGGGTAAGGGCATCGTAAGCGCTCAGCCCCCGTCCCGAGGTAATATACTCCCCTACCAGAGCCCAGCTAAGGCGCTTATGGTCGTCCCAAGCGTAGGCGGAGCGCAGGCTTGCCATTGCTACCTCATAGCGTGCCGAGGGGCTATTAGCCCAAGGACGAGATGGGTCGAAGGCTAATCTATAGCCGAGCATCAGCTCGGGGGCGAAAAGTCCCCGTGGACTTTGATACGGACTAGGATAGTCGCCCGAGGGGCTTCTACGTGGCGCGAAATCGTAGGTCATACGCACTTCGCCGAGGACGAGCTGATGCGCCTCGCCTTCGTAACCCACTTGCGGACGACGGTGTTCGTATAGCCCGAGGGCATCGAGCCTCAGCTGTGGGCTCAGGTGCAGACTATTGCGTAGCGACACGTAGCCCTTGCGATAATCTCTGTAATGCTTATTCGTCCCCCATAGGTTGAGGTGCATCTCGCTGTACTCCTCATCATTCGTTAGATGCGTAGTATTCTGGCTAGTCAAGCCGAAGTCCAGTACCAGCTGTCCAGCACGCCAAGGCGCATAGAAATATACGAGCCTATGCTGCCCCAGGTATCGCCCAGCTTTAGTCGTATAGTTATTGGCGCTACGCAGTATTAGACGCTCCCCATGGCCTATGTTTTTGGCGGCGAATACCTCATAGCCCAACCAGGCCCCGTCGTAGCGGTTGCTCGTAGAGAATACATCGACTAGACCATCGAAACCTAACTCCCATCCCTGCCCCAGCCTTAGACTCTTGCCGATGATAAGCTCTTGCCACAGGGGGCTAGGCTTCGGCGGGGTCGTATCCTGCTCGGCGCGCTGACGCCAGAGGTCCATCAGTAGGAAGTCTCCAGACCTATCGAAGGGATGGACTGGGCGCATACGTTGTACGCGCTTGAGTT
>CAMBHQ010000147.1 GCA_945867245.1 uncultured Porphyromonas sp. | reverse complement strand
CCGAGTCTATTCATCTCCTCGACCACCTCGTACCCGAAGTTACTGAGGCCGCCATGAGTGGCTTGGCTATGCCGTGCCGAGTCGCAGATGGCGTTGTCCCCATTGTGGCAGAGGGTGATGTAAGCGATGCCATATAGCCGATGCAACCTCTCTATCTGCTTGAGGTCGGTGCCGATGGCATAGCCATTCTCTATGGCGGGTATGATACTGAGCTTGGCAATACTGCGCGCCTCCTCTACCTCATCCGCCCTACGGCATATCACGGCCCTATCAGCATTCCGCTCTACCTGCCTGTGTAGCTCCTGCAGCTTGTCCTCGGCATAGGCTAGCGCCCTAGCGTGCGCCTCGTCCCCTAGCTCGCCCTGTGGTAGATAGGCCACCATTACAGAGGCATTGACACCGCCTAGAGCCATCTTCGTTAGGTCTACTCGGGTACGCTCGCTAGCACGGATATCGAAGCCCTCGCCGAAGAACATCGGGGTGTCGGTATGGGAGTCTAGGACGATACTGCTCTGGTGGAAGGCTCTGGCCCGTCGGTAGAGCGTGGCACGCTCTACGAGGTGGCGGAATAGTCTTAGCTGACGCTCATCGCCAGCGGCTACTAGTTGCTCGGGATGCCACTGCACGGCCAGTATATCTAGCTCGGGATAGGCATCTATCGCCTCGTTGACGCCATCAGTCGCTGCTACTTCGTCGAAAGGTGGTAATAGCTCTCGTATGGCCTGATGGTGCAGGCTATTGACCCATAGCTCGTCCTCTTGGTCGTCGCCTAGTAGAATATCCCTGAGGCGATTGGGCGCAGTCTCTGTGAGGACTAGTCGGTGGTGTGGCTGCTCCTTGTGTATCTGTGGGGCGTGGTTGAGGGCGTTCTCCCCACGATACTGACTGGGTAGGTCTTGGTAGAGGATAGAGCCGTAGGCAACGCCTAGTAGCTGATGCCCACGGCATATGCCGAGTATGGGCAAGGCTAGGCGTCGGGCTAGGCGTGTGATGATAAGCTCGTAGCGGTCTCTCTCGTGCGATACGCTACCTAGACCCGCTAGAGGCTCCTCGCCCATATACATCGGGTGCAGGTCTGCTCCGCCCGTTAGGAGTAGCCCATCGACACTCTGTAGGCTGAGTAGCAGGGTGTCTACGTCGTCGCTCAGAGGCAGGATAAAGGGTATGCCCCCAGCGCGTATGATGGCATCGCTATAGGCTCTAGCTACCGAGGACCCGTATTCGGTCTGGTGTGCAGTAAGGGCAATGCGTGGGCGGATAACAGTTTGGGGAGCTACGCAGTGCGAGCTCCCCAAGCTATTGTCTACCTCGCGATTAAGCCTAGCGAGGCTAGGCGACAAATCGGCTGTAGTGTACATGATTACTAATGTTATTTAGGCATCGATACGTGCGTAGGTCGCATTCGTCTCGATGAACTCACGGCGAGGGGCTACCTCATCGCCCATGAGCATAGAGAATATCTGGTCCGCCTCGGCAGCGTTGTCGATAGACACACGGTGCAGGGTGCGGTTCTCGGGGTTCATAGTTGTCTCCCAGAGTTGCTCCTCGTTCATCTCACCGAGACCTTTGTAGCGCTGAGTTGTAACGAGCTTCTCGTCGCCATCGGCCACACGACGGATGAAGTCCTGTCGCTGCTGCTCGGTCCAGCAATACTCCTGCGTCTTACCACGCTTACAGAGGTATAGCGGAGGATTGGCGATGTAGACGTAGCCTAGCTCTATGAGCGGACGCATATTACGGAAGAAGAAGGTAAGTATCAGCGTGGCGATGTGGCTACCATCGACGTCAGCATCGGTCATGATGATGATCTTGTGATAGCGCAGTTTAGATAGATTGAGCTGCATGCTGTCCTCCTCCGTGCCGATGGTTACGCCTAGAGCGGTGTATATATTGCGTATCTCCTCGCTCTCTAGTACCTTGTGCTGCATAGCCTTCTCTACGTTGAGTATCTTACCACGTAGAGGGAGTATAGCCTGGAACTCACGGGCACGTCCCTGCTTAGCCGTACCGCCTGCCGAGTCTCCCTCGACGAGGAATAGCTCGCTCTGTGCAGGGTCTTTGCTCTGGCAGTCAGCTAGTTTACCAGGTAGTCCCCCACTAGCTAGAGGGCTCTTGCGCTGTACTTGCTCGCGTGCCTTGCGTGCGGCCTGTCTAGCCATAGCCGCTAGGACTACCTTGTCTACGATAGCCTTAGCTTCCTTGGGATGTTCCTCGAGGTACATTTCTAGGGCTTCGCTCACGGCCATGTCTACAGCACCGATTACCTCGTTGTTACCGAGCTTGGTCTTGGTCTGTCCCTCGAACTGAGGCTCGGCGACCTTGATGCTCACGACAGCCGTTAAGCCCTCGCGGAAGTCATCGCCCGTTATCTCTACCTTGGCTTTCTCTAGGGCCTTGGTGTCGGTCGCATACTTCTTGAGCGTACGCGTCAAGCCACGACGGAAGCCCGCCAGGTGTGTACCGCCCTCTATCGTATTGATGTTATTGACGTAGCTATATACGTTCTCGGTATAAGACGAGTTGTAGGTCATAGCCACCTCTACGGGTATGCCCTGCTTCTCCGTCACGATATGTATGACATCGGGGATTAGCGCCTCTTTGCTGCGGTTGATATAGCCTACGAACTCTTTGAGCCCCGCCTCGCTATAGTAAACTTCGCTGCGGTAGGAGCCGTCTTCCTTCTGCTGGCGCTTGTCGGTCAGTGTCAGCTTGATGCCTGCATTGAGGTATGCTAGCTCGCGTAGGCGGTTGCTCAGGATATCGAACTGATACTCCTCTACGGTGAAGATGCTCGTATCAGGCTTGAAGTGTACGGTCGTCCCCGTGCGCTCTGTAGTGCCGGTTATGCGGAGCTCGCTAGTGGGTGCGCCACAGCTAAACTCCATCTCGTGTACCTTGCCGTCTCTATGTACGGTAGCCTTGAGGTAGGTCGATAGCGCATTCACGCAACTCACACCTACGCCGTGCAGACCGCCCGAGACCTTGTACGAGCCCTTGTCGAACTTACCGCCAGCGTGCAGTACGGTCAGTACCACCTCTAGGGCGCTCTTACCTTCCTTCTCGTGCAGGTCTACAGGGATACCACGACCGTTATCACGGACCTCGATAGAGTTATCTGCATTGATATCCACCTCGATGTCAGTGCAGTAGCCTGCTAGGGCCTCGTCGATAGAGTTATCTACTACTTCGTAAACTAGGTGATGTAGGCCCTTCTCTCCGATATCTCCGATATACATAGCGGGACGCTTGCGCACCGCCTCGAGGCCTTCTAGTACGGTGATGCTACTGGCAGAGTAGTCGGCACCGTTGTTTATGTCTTTGATCTCTTCGCTCATTATTGCGTAATCTTACTAGTATATACAAAGATACATATTATTATGCAGATAGACGACTTAAGGCTCAGCCCAGGCCTCATCAATCAGGGCTATAAGCCTCTGTTTGAGTGCTTCGTAAGCCTTGCGGTCTCCTCTGCGACGTAGTTCGGATAGCGTCTCGAGCTCGGATGCCCAGTCGGGTCTAATGCGCTCTGCTACAAGGTCTCTCAGATGCTGGCTCAGCTCCGGCAGGCGATAGTGGCTATGTAGTGCTAGATGAATGCCTGCTTTGTCGAGCAAGGCCGCGAACTGGATGTTGCCCATCTCGGGGTCGCTCATGTTAGCATAGAGCTTGCCCCGTGTGTCGGCCTCACGGCATATCTCGGCATCGAGAGAGTCTATACCCGTGGCGGCTATGACGAGGCCATATGCGCTGATTTGCCCAGCAGCCTCGGGGTAACGGCCC
>CAMBHQ010000146.1 GCA_945867245.1 uncultured Porphyromonas sp. | reverse complement strand
CATCGAGCACCACTAGCTCGGGACGTGCTGCCAAGGCACGCGCCAGCAGAACACGCTGTAGCTGTCCCCCACTGAGCTTACCGATAGGCTGCCGATAGTAGTCCCCGAGGTCGATAATATCGAGTAGCTCCGTGATACGTGTCTGCTCCTCCTCGGGCGCTAAGCCACTACCATAGAGGCCACTGCGTAGCACCTCGGCAACCTCTATGGGGAAGGTCTTGTCGATGTTATTGATTTGTGGCAGGTAGCCCAGTGTAGGACGCCCCCTCAGGAGCTCACCTGCGGGGCTATAGAAGTGTAGCTCGCCCCCACGGAGCGGGAGCAAGCCGAGGATACTGCGCATTAGTGTTGTCTTGCCAGCGCCATTAGGGCCGACGATAGCCCAGCGCTCGCCACGAGCTACCTCCCAGTCGAAGCCCGAGAGGATAAGGCCATCGCTATAGCCTAGGTCGGCATTAAGTAGTCGAAAGAGTACGGACATATTACTTGAGGTCTGAATAAGAGCGACGGCCACGGACGAAGTACTGCCACACCACCGAGCAGGGCGAGAGTATCTCGGCCACTGGGGTACGGCTCTGTCGGAGGTTCTCCCTGCGCTTAGTCCTATAGCTCGGCATCATACAGAGGGCATCCCACCAAGCACGGAGGACAGCCCCAGCATGAGCACGCTTGCCCCCCACGAGCATCTGCACACTGGCCACTAGGTCGAGCACTAGCCTTGTGGGCAGTACCCAGAGGAGCCGTCCGAGGGGCATATTCTTATAGAGCATCAGCAGGTTGTTGCGGAAGTTGAGGTAGCTCTTACGAGGGCTTGCGGCATCTAGGCTAGCACCGCCCACATGGTACACGATAGACGAGGGAGCTAGTAGTATGCGCCCACCTCTGGCACGCAGGCGCCACGAGAGGTCTATCTCCTCTTGATGAGCGAAGAAGTCGGCATCCAATCCGCCGGCCTCTAGGTAAGCGCTACGACGGACTATAAAGCAGGCCCCTGTGGCCCACATCAGCTCACGCCTCTGGTCATACTGATGGCGGTCTAGCTCCACGCTATCGAAGAGTCGCCCAGCACAGTAGGGATAGCCCAGAGCATCGACGTAGCCCCCTGCCGCCCCAGCGTACTCAAAGGACTCTGGCCTACGGAAGGCCCTTAGCTTGGGCTGTACGGCCACCACATCAGGCTCGGTACGGAAGAGCTCCATCGGCTCATCGAGCCAGCCCTCATGCAGTACGGCATCACTATTGAGGAGGACTACCACGGGGTAGTCTAGCTCGGCAATAGCACGATTGTAGCCCTCGGCAAAGCCATAGTTATGGTCGAAGGCGAGTAGCTTTATCTCGGGATGCTTGTCCCGCAGATACGCTACAGAGGCATCGTCGGAGCCATTATCTACGACGATGAGCGTGGCATACGAGGGCGTCAGCGCTGCCCAGTTGCCTGCGAACTGCTCTAGCAGCGCTAGGCCGTTCCAGTTGAGGACAACGACAGCGACGTCCTTGCCCCCCTGCCCTATACTATCCTTAGTAGATATGTTCATCTTCTCGGGGGCTGTGCTTCCAGCGCTTATGACTCCATAGCCAGATAGCAGGGTCCCGCTGAATGTTTTCCTCTAGTAGCGAGGCGAACTGCCTCGTGATTTCGCCTGGAGCTGTACTCCCTGCTCCGGCACTCATACGTACGAAGCGCGCCTCGTAATGCCTATTGCTCAGACGTGTAATGTCTATATAATATACAGGGAGGTCATACTTGCGGGCGATACGCTCTGCCCCATCGAGCCAAGCGGTAGGCTGATGCAGGAAGCGCGTCCACAGACCTATGTGCTGTGGAGTAGGCGTCTGGTCGGCTATGAAGGCGACTGCTCGGGGCTCGGCATCGGGACTACGCATCAGCTCTACCATACGGCGGCCGATGTCCCCCTTGAGCGTCGTGATGGCTCCGTGGCGACTACGTAGCTCACGTTGTACACGGTCTAGGGCCTCGCTTTTGAGCTGTCGGTACAACTGCTCTAGCTGCATCCCCTCCTCGGCTATAGCATAGCTGGCTGCCGTCAGCACCTCCCAGTTACCGAGGTGGCCCAGTAGGAGGACGGCGGCACGTGCGCCACGTGCTGTATCTTCGCCTAGCTGCTCTACCCCCACGAGTGTCAGGTGCTCGGCCAGCAGACGCTCACGAGACTGATAGAGCACCTTGGGACTAGATAAGAACTGATGCACTAGATGCTCATAAAAGTCCCACTCTAGCACCCGTAGCTCTAGCGCACTCTTGTCGGGGAAGCTAGCCCTGAGGTTACGAGCCACTACCCTACGACGATAGCGTAGCACGCTGTAGAGGAGTGCAGCCAACACATAGCTTAGCCCCTCGATAGCCCACCAAGGCATATGCCCCAGCAACCAATAGGCTATACGTACTAGATAATATCTTATGCTCTCCATTACACTAGTAATAATCGATGCTCAGCGATTGTATGGGGCGTGATGTACTCCACCTGCCCTACGCTCGCTGCATCATAAGGCTTACCGACACGTAGATAGTTATCACTATACCCACTCATATAGCCGGCATCATCCTGCCCCATCTCCCAGAGGACACGCTGTGGCTTGCCCAGCTGCGCCTCGTAGAAGGTCCTTAGCTTCTCTGCACTCAGGGCCTGCAAGGTCTGACTACGTCTATGACGCTCCTTGACAGGGACGCTATAGGCAATATCCAGAGCTGCCGTACCTGGGCGCTCGCTGTAAGTAAAGACATGTAGCTCGCTATAGGGTAGAGCGCTCAGATAGTCATAGCATTCCTGCCAATACTCCTCGGTCTCGCCACGTGTACCGACGATAACATCTATACCGATGAAGGCATCGGGCATACGCTCTCGGATATAGGCTACACGTCTCGAGAATAGCTCCCTATTGTACCTGCGACGCATGAGTCTGAGGACCGCATCGCTACCGCTCTGTAGAGGGATGTGGAAGTGTGGTGCTATGCGCTGGCTCTGGGCGCAGTAGTCCACAATCTCCTCGCTCAGCAGATTAGGCTCGATAGAGGATATGCGTATGCGCAGCAAGCCCTCGACAGCATCGAGGGTACGCAGTAGGTCTATGAAGCGCTCGCCCGTAGTACGTCCGAAGTCGCCCGTATTTACCCCCGTGAGGACAATCTCTAGCCCTCCCTCAGAGACGATGCGCTCGGCCTCGGCTACAATCTCCGCTATAGAGCCGTTACGGCTACGTCCGCGGGCGGCAGGGATAGTGCAGTAGGAGCAACTATAGTCGCAGCCGTCCTGTACCTTGAGGAAGTGCCGCGTACGCTCATCGCTAGAGCTACTAAGGCGAAAGGTTTTGATATCCTCTGTCTTACCAGCTATGAGCAAGCGCTCCTGAGCACGTAGCTCGCCCATCTGGCGCAGATGCTCCACGATGCTGAGCTTCTGCTCGCCACCGACGACTAGATTGACGCCCTCTAGCTCCACGACCTCCTCGGGCTTGAGCTGAGCATAACAGCCCGTTACGACGACGAAACTGCCGGGATGCTCCCTCTGTGCTCGGCGAATCATATAGCGACACTTCTTGTCCGCCAGCTCCGTTACCGAGCAGGTATTGATGACACAGATGTCTGCCCGCTCGCCCTCGCCTGCCGTACGCACCCCCTCGGAGAGCAGGCTACGCCCTATGCTAGAGGTCTCGGCAAAATTGAGCTTACAGCCTAGGGTATAGTAGGCTGCGGTCTTGTTCTCGAAGACACTATTGTCTGTCATCGCCCTTGAGGATTAGTAGCTGATACAGCGGGCGCACATAATAGCGCACGCAGAGGAGCAAGGAGATACCTAGCCCCCGATAAAAGCCTCCGATGAACTCAGGGCTACCGAGCC
>CAMBHQ010000145.1 GCA_945867245.1 uncultured Porphyromonas sp. | reverse complement strand
ACTATCGGGCAGGATATAGACCTCGTCAGTGGGGCTGTGTCTCGTGCCTTCGATATCAACCCTTATTCGTATGCCATCAATACGAGCCGTACGCTCGACCCGAAGGCAGCGTACACGCGCAACTACTCCCCATTCAACATCCACAAAGAGCTAGAGAATAACTACATCGACCTGAATGTGCTGGATATGCGCTTCCAGGCGCAGGCCGAGTGGAAACCTCTGCGAGGCCTAACGCTACTGGCCCTAGGGGCGCTGCGCTACTCCACCACACAGCAGGAGCACAAGATCAGCGAGCACTCCAACCAATCACTGGCCTACCGAGCTATGGGCGATGCTACTATCGTAAGGCGCAATAGCTGGCTCTACAGAGACCCCGATGCCCCCAATACGCTGCCCTTCTCGATACTGCCTGCTGGGGGATTCTACAATACTACTACCTATCGTATGCTCAGCTACGACTTCCGTGCTACGGCGCAGTATGTCGGCAATATCGGCGAGCAACATATCATCAATGCTTACGCTGGGCTAGAGTTTAATGCCCAAGACCGTATGCAGAATAAGTTCGATGGCTGGGGGATGCAGTACAACAACGGGGAGCGACCCTTCTGGGACTATCGAGCCTTCAAGCGTATGCAGGAGGGCAACGACGACTACTACGAGCTACTGAACGGACGCACACGCACCGAGGCCTTCTTCGCTACGGCTACTTATTCGTACCGAGGGCGCTATACGCTGACAGCTACGGGGCGCTACGAGGGCTCCAATAGGCTGGGGAAGTCCCGCTCGGCACGCTGGCTACCGACCTACAACATCGCCACAGCCTGGAATATGCACGAGGAGGGCTGGTACGACAAGTCGCCCCTGTCTCGATGGCTATCGCACCTGACCCTCAAGGGCTCGTATTCGCTGACAGCAGACGCTGGCCCAGCATACGTTACCAACTCCCGAGTCGTGATTACCAGTAATACGCCCTGGCGTCCGCTCACCAGTGTGGCCGAGACAGGGCTGGTGATACGCGACCTAGAGAACGATGCCCTCACCTACGAGAAGAAGAAGGAGGTCAACCTCGGCATAGACCTCGGCCTCTGGGACAACCGCATAAGCGTGGCTGCCGACTGGTACACGCGTAATAACTACGACCTTATTGGCTCTATCAATACGCAGGGTGCTGGGGGTATGACGCAGCGTATGGGGAACGTGGCCTCTATGCGTAGCCACGGCTTCGAGCTCTCGCTGACGACCCGAAACATCGAGAGTAAGCGCTTCAAGTGGAGTACCAACTTCGTCTTCGGTAGCAACTACAACGAGATTACCGACCTCAAGACGCGTGCCACAGTGATGGACTACATACGTGGCTCGGGCTTCGCTCGTCAGGGCTATCCTGTGCGCAGCCTATTCTCCATACCTTTCGAGGGGCTAGACGACTCGGGCTTCCCCATATTCACGGTGCAGGGGCAGCGTATTACCCGAGACAACTACCAGTCTATTATCTTCCAGGAGCGTGATGATGTAGCCTACCTCAAGTACGAGGGACCTACAGACCCTACGTGGAATGGTAGCCTCGGTAATATCTTCGAGCTAGGTAACCTCAAGCTCAATATATTCCTCACTTACTCGGGGGGTAATGTACTGCGTCTGAATCCTGTCTTCCGGCCCTATTACTCCGACCTCGATGCCACGCCACGCGAGTTTAATAACCGCTGGATGCAGAGCGGAGACGAGCGCAAGACCACTATACCTACTATCGCTACACGCCGCGAGGTAGAGTCTTCGCCAGGGCTAGCGCAGGGCTACAATGCCTACAACTACTCTACGGCACGTGTGGCCAGTGGCGACTTCGTGCGCCTCAAAGAGCTGTCGCTGACCTATACCCTGCCGACGAAGTGGCTCTCTGGCACACTGCTGCGTAGTGCCTCGCTCAAGCTACAGGCCACCAACCTGGCTCTACTCTATGCCGACAGCAAGCTCAATGGGCAAGACCCCGAGTTCCTACTAGCTGGCGGTGTCTCGGCACCGATACCCAAGCAGTTTACGCTGACAGTGAATGTAGGATTCTAGCCTTGTCTCCCTATAAGAATTTAGATTATGAAAAGACTATCCATCTATATATTAGCTTTTGGTCTGTCTGCGCTGCCTATGGTCAGCTGTCAGGACTTCCTAGACACTATTCCCGACCAGAGGACCGAGCTAGATACGCCCGACAAAGTGTACCAGCTACTGGTCTCGGCATATCCGCAGCGCTATACGGCACCGCTATTCGAGCACCGTACCGACAATGTGCGGGATAATGGCCCTCTGCAGAATGAGTCTCCCAACCTACACGTCCGCGAGAACTACTACTGGCAGGGCAATACCGAGGCATCGGGCGACAATACGCAGGGTGTCTGGGATGCCTACTATATGAGTATCGCCACGGCCAACCACGCCCTAGAGGCCATCGAGCAGCTCGGCAACCCTGCCGAGCTACAGCCCGCACGTGGCGAGGCCCTCGTTATCAGAGCCTATAGCCACTTCGTACTGGCCAACGTCTTCTGCCAGGCCTATAGCGCTCAGACGGCTGCCGAGGAGCTGGGGATACCCTACGTTACCGAGCCCGAGCGCAATCTGCACGCTCGCTATCAGCGGGGCACACTGGCTGAGGTCTACAAGCGTATCGACGAAGACCTACGTGCTGGACTACCGCTTATCAACGATGCCCTGTACAAGGTACCTCAGTATCGATTCAATAAGCAGGCCGCCAACGCCTTCGCTGCCAAGTTTTACCTCTACTACGAGCGCTGGGACGAGGCGAATAAGTACGCTACGATAGCCCTAGGGTCGAGACCCGAGAGCCTCCTAAGGCCTATAGGCAATTACAAGCGCATTGCTACGGGCGAGCAGGAGTGGGGGATGCTCTACATCAGCGCTGCAGAGCCTACCAACCTGATGCTACTGGCTACGACCTCGGTATGGCACAGAGACCTAATGTTTTACGGACGCTATGGCCATCACTTCGATACCACTACCGAGGCTACGCTCCGCAGTCGTGGCCCCTGGGGCAAGGCGCTACCCGCCTACGAGGGGAGCATACTATACCGCACCCTCAGAGAGGGCAGCCAGACAGAGAATCAGTTCTTGATGAAGTACCTAGAGATATTCGAGTACATCAATTCGGTAACGGGCATAGGTTATCCGCACGTGGTGGCAGTGCCTTTCTCGGGCGACCAAGTGCTACTCTATCGTGCCGAGGCTAGGGTATTGCAGGGCGACTATAGCGCTGCGGCTAGCGACCTCGCTCTATGGTATATCAGCAAGGGTGCCACGCCGCAGGGCAATTACACGGCGCAGGCCATTAGCGACTACTACCTACAGGCTGCCGAGCAGGGCTTGGCCTCGGTGCAGACGCTACGCCCGCAGTTTACCATCGCTACAGGGCAGCAGACGGCTATGCTACACGCAGTACTGCATGCCCGACGCATAGAGACCGTACACGAGGGACAGCGCTGGGAGGATATCAAGCGCTACGGCATAAAGGTCGTACACAATGTATATAATCAGCCCGATATGGTCCTCAAGTCTGTAGACAAGCGTCGCGCTATACAGATACCCAAGGATGTGATGACAGCAGGGATACAGCCCAACCCTTAGGAACCAACACCAATGATTATCCGATATGAATACGCATAAACTATATATCCTTTTTCTGGCGCTCGTAGTGGCGCTAGGTGCTTGCCGTGGCGATGACGACGTAGACCGTAGCGTCTCGGTATTCGACAGCGAGGCCCCACAGCGCAACGTCTACGAGCAGTGGATAACAGACAACTATACCACGCCCTACAACATCGAGGTATTCTACCGGCTAGAGGACCGAGAGCTAGACTTCACTCGCTTCCATGCCCCAGTGAAGCTCGACA
>CAMBHQ010000144.1 GCA_945867245.1 uncultured Porphyromonas sp. | reverse complement strand
AACCTCGAGGCCAAGGTGCGTGCTATAGATCCTAAAGACAGCACTGAGACTTTCAAGAAAATCAGCCTCATAGACAACTTCTCTCTATCCACTAGCTACAACATGGCAGCGGACTCGTTCCGCCTGTCGGATATTAGTGCGCGTATCGCCTTCAAGCTCCCTGGGAACATTAACCTGAACCTATCTGGCTCCTTCGACCCTTATATGTACGTATCGGAGCAGACCAGCAGTGGCGCTCTAGTAGCACGTCGTCTAGACAAGCTCCGCATACTCAACGGGCGCGGACTGGGTAGCCTGCGTGGTACTGGTACTTCGTTTAGCTATACCTTCAACAACCAGACGTGGGAGAAGATTAAGAAACTCTTCGGCGGTAAAGACCAAGAGGAGGACAAGAGCAAGAATAAGCCCAAGGACGAGCAAGAGAATCAAGGCATGGGACCACAGAGAGAGCAGGATAACTCTATGGGGAATATGGCTGCCCAGCAACAGGGGGGCGGAGGCTCTCTCTATGGCAACCAAGATGATAGCCAGTACGACAGCGACGGCTATCTAGTAAGTACTGTGCCCTGGAACCTCTCTATCAACTACGGTATCAACTACAACCGTGATGCCTTCAACCATCAGAAAGGCGACTTCGACTACCGCTTCGTACACTCATTGATGTTTAATGGCTCGATACAGCCTACCAAAAACTGGTCCTTCAACTTCAGTGCCTCCTACGACTTTACGGCCCAGAAGATTGCTAATATGACACTTGGTATCAGCCGTGATTTACATTGCTGGAACTTTACGGCTAGCGCCATACCCTTCGGCCCATACAAAAGCTATAACTTCACCATTGGGGTCAAGAGCTCTCTCCTCAAGGACCTCAAGTACGACAAGCACGGCTACTCGGTCCCCAATGCTTGGTACTAAGACAACAGCTACAGCATGAATACCTATCTCCTTATAGATACTGCGACGCCCATATGCAGCGTCGCCCTCAGCCACGGAGCAGAGATACTCTACCATACTAGCGAAACTCAAGCCTCGGGTGGGCACGCTGCACGTCTCGGCGTACTCGTAGACGAGGCACTTACTACAATGCGTCAGCACGGACTACATCTAACTGCCGTAGCCCTCAGTGCTGGGCCCGGCAGTTACACAGGGCTACGCATATCCTCTGCACTGGCCAAGGGTCTCTGCCATGGCTATGGCATCCCCCTCATCGCTATATCTACACTACAAGCTATGGCCGAGGGCTATAGGCAACTACATAGCACACTAGGGGCACAGGACCGCTTAGTGCCGATGCTCGATGCACGCCGACAGGAAGTCTATACCGCTACCTACGACCACCTCGGGCAGGTAGTAACAGCCGAGACTGCCCGTATCGTCAGTGGGGCTGAGCTCTTCGACCCCGAGATGTCAACAGGCTACCGCTATCACTTCTTTGGCGATGGCATACACCAGCCTGAGGGCATATCTGCGGGCGAATATACCAGAGATGAGAGCTTCGTCCTCAGCGCTCAGTATATGCTACCACTGGTACAGAGAGCCTATGATACCAGAGACTTCGTAGACACTGCCTACTGGACGCCCAATTACCTCAAAGAGTATCAGGTCGCCATCAGCAAAAACAAAGTACTGGCCCAGTAGCAGACGATGTACGCAGAGGCATTCACTCCCGACCCTACCAATACCCCACAGCAGACCCTACTGCAGTTGCTGCGGGATAGCCATGACTGTGTCTTCCTGACGGGCAAGGCCGGGACGGGCAAGTCTACGCTACTGCGCTATATCGATAGTAGTACACACAAAAAGCACGTCCTACTGGCCTCGACCGGTATAGCAGCTCTCAATATAGGTGGGCAAACGATACACTCGTTCTTCAAGTTGCCCTTCCGCCCGCTATTACCAGACGACCCCGACCTCACCAGCCCTAGGCGGATGTACGAGCTACTACGTTATAGCAAGGAACATCGCGAGCTAATCCGTAGCCTAGAGCTCATCATCATAGACGAGATATCTATGGTGCGTGCCGATATCATAGATGCTATAGACAAGATCCTGCGCACCTACAGAGGGCGTCCTCACCTACCCTTCGGCGGCGTACAAATGTTATTCGTCGGGGACCTCTATCAGCTGGAGCCCGTGGTTAAGCAGGAAGAGCGAGGTATCCTCGATAGATTCTATCGCTCGGCCTTCTTCTTCTCGGCGCGTGTATTTCAGACACAGACGGCTGGCATTGATTGTCCGCTCATCTGTATTGAGCTCAATAAAGTCTATCGTCAAGGCGACCCCAACTTCGTAGCTATACTAGACCGCATGCGTGCGGGGCTGAGCAACATCGGCGACCTAGAGACTATCAATCAGCGCAGTATTGACCTTAGGGAGCTAGCACCACAGGAGCGTTGTATCACGCTCAGCTCAAGGCGCTCGCAGGTAGCACATATCAACGAGGAATGCCTCAATAATCTAGAGGGCAAGCGCTACGAGATACAGGGCTTCGTAGATGGAGAGTTTCCCGAGGGTAGCCATCCGACAGACAGAGTCCTCACGCTCAAAGAGGGCGCACAGGTAATGCTACTGACCAACGACAAAGATAAACGCTGGGCCAATGGCACTATCGCCACAGTAGAGCGCATAGATGAGGAGGAGGGTAAGATATACATCACCACAGAGGAGGGTGTAACTCATCCTGTAGAGCGTTATAACTGGGAAAACACGCGCTATAGCTTCGACGAGGAGAAACAGGAGGTTACGACCGAGGTTATTGGCTTATTCACCCAGTTCCCGCTCCGATTAGCCTGGGCTATTACCATACACAAGAGTCAGGGCTTGACCTTTGATAAGGTCATCATTGACTTCAAAGACCGCATCTTCGCAGGGGGACAGGCTTATGTGGCGCTTAGCCGTTGCCGCAGTCTAGAGGGGCTAATGCTCGATGGACAGCTACGGATGCGGGATATCATATCCCGCTCCGAGGTGAGCCTCTTCTACCGCAATATGAATAACAGCTATGCTATCTCGGGCGCTCTAGAGCGGGCCAAGGCTCAGCAGGGATATGTAGAGGCACTCACCTGCTGGAAGCGCAGACGTTACCCCGAGGCTATAGAGGCTCTGCACCGCGCTATCAGCGGTCACAACCTCCTCAGCAACCCCGCCTACCTGCGTCTACTATGCCACAAGCTCTATGACGTAGAACGCATGCACCGTGAGCTCAGCCAGACATATACCGAGCTAGAAGAAAGCAGACAAAAACTCGAAAAATTGTCTCTGGAGCATATACAGATGGGGGACGAATGCCTAGAACTAGCCGAGGATGCAGAGGCAGCGCTACGGTGCTATGCCAAAGCCATAGACTTCGACTTCCGCTCCATCGAGGCCAGACTAGGGCACGCGAGGGCGTATCAACGCTGAGGACGCAGAGAGATGCAGCTGAGCTGTCTGCGCGAGGCATTGGGACTATCGCCACTACACACAGCCAGTCTCTACGCCCTCGGCCAAGCCCTCGTACAGCAGGGACTATATGAGGATGCCCTAGAGCCCTTACTGCGCCTACTGGGGCAGCAGCAAGAGCACCAGCCCACTATTAGGCTACTTATCAGCATCTATCGCAAGCTCGGGGACGAAGAGCGGGCCGAGGAGTTTGTGGAGCTACTGGAATATGTACGTCGCCAACGCAAGAAAAAAGACTAAATGAATAAGGTCATACTCGAGGGCTATGTAGAGACAGAGCCCAATATCCGCTACTTCGGCTATCAGCATGTACGGGCGGACTTCACACTCCGTACAGAGGAGCGCTTCCCCAGCAACGAGGGAGAGGAGGAGCGACTAGTCAAACTAAGACACAACATTACTGCCTGGGGCAGTGTAGCCGAACGCATAGACACGCTCGTCAGGCTCGGCCAGCGCCTACACAT
>CAMBHQ010000143.1 GCA_945867245.1 uncultured Porphyromonas sp. | reverse complement strand
GTATGTGAAGGAGATGCGCAAGAAATATAAACTGACACAAGTAGACCTCTCTGAGAAAGCTGGAGTGGGGCTACGCTTCGTACGAGAACTGGAGCAAGGTAAGACCACGCTTCGCCTCGATAAGGTCAATAAAGTATTCGAACTCTTTGGCTCGGAGTGTGGTCCTGTACCTATGAAGCGAGAAGAATAAATAGACTCACTATTCAACCCAACAGCAATAAATGCAAGAGAAGATTATCAATCAATTCGGAGGCAAATCTCTTTATATAGAGACGAATCTAGGTAACGTGTATTTAGCAAATAACTATGCAAGAGACCCAGCTTCGGCTTTCGCTGGAGGCTCAGATGAGCTGCTGGGATATACGCCTACTATTTGCCCTGAGATTCCGCGTCAAGAGGTTGATTTGATTCAAGAATGGATAGAAAGTAAGAGTGACCCTACCGATAGCTCGACTCGACTAGCTTTACTATATGGCAAGGCAGGCATAGGCAAGTCAATTGTGATGCATAAGCTGTTGGAATGCTTACAAAAGAAAGAGGACTACCTAGTACTTGGAATTAAGTCCGACCTTGTAGAGTTTGCAAATATGGATGATTTGCGAGGGAAGCTTTACTTGGAAAGACCTATAGAAGATGTCATTCGAGAAGAAACATCAAAGCGCAAGAGGGTAGTACTCCTTGTAGATCAAATTGATGCTCTATCATTATCTCTTTCTGCCAATCGTATTCCATTGCGTTCAATTCTCAGTCTAATTAGGAGGATAGTGAATATCCCCCGTGTCAGAGTCGTAATCTCCTGTCGCCCATATGATTTGGGGTATGACCCAGAATTACAACGTCTAAATATAAAGAATCAATGGGAGTTAAAAGAACTTAGCGAAGATCAGGTCTTGCAGACTTTGCAAAGTAATGGCCATAACGAAGGAATAGATGATAAGTTGATCAGCTTCTTGGGCAACCCTCTACACTTATATCTATTCTTAAAAATCAATTCAGAAGAGCGATTGACTTCCCCATTGTCTACAAACTTACTCTATGATCAATTATGGAGCAAGTGCTTGAATAATGCGACCTCTTCCACGGTTGAGAAAGGCCGTCTTGTTTCTTTGCTAGATGCCCTTGCAGATACTATGTATCAGCGTCAAGAGCTCTCTGTTCACAGAAGAGAGCTCGAAACCCAATACGAGCAAGAGCTTAGATATTTGCTTACCAATGAATTTTTAATTGAGTCTAAAAGCCGGCAAATCCAGTTCTTTCATCAGACGCTCTTTGACTATGTGTATGCCCGTAGGTTTATAGAAAAGGGGAAAAGCCTACTGGAGGAACTTAAGGGGAAGCACCAGGGACTATTTATCCGAGCGTCGGTAAAAAGCATATTGATGTTTTTGAGAGAGCAAAATCCAAAAGAGTATCTAAGTTCTCTAGAGCAATTATTGTATAGTCAGAGTGACAATGGATTGAATACATTTCGCTTTCACCTAAAGTCGCTTGCTTTACATACACTCACGCACTTTGAAACCCCGCGACCTAATGAGTTAGATTTTATACGTCGAAAAGTTTACCCTAATCTCGAGTACATGGAACTAGTCTTTAACTCCGTTTATACACCGAACTGGTTCCATGCTATTTGGGAGATCATAGACAACAAGGGAGGCTGGCAAGAGCTATCCAAAGCATATCGAGAACTAGCCATAACAATGTGCCGTAGGGTTCTTTGGAGGGATGTAGACTCTGTGCTTGATAGATTAAGCACAGAGCTAAACTTTGATGACGAAGAGGATCGCAAACATCTAGAGAATGTATTAAATGTATTAAACGTCGACGAACTGAATTATAGAGGCAATAAATTGGTCGAGCTGTATTCGAAACTTGTCGAGGGGCGTAATCCTCTTCAATATACAATTCTGCTGAGCTGTATTATCCAAAGAAATCCGACGTTCGTCTGTGAAGAATTGAAAGAGAATATTAGACTACAGCTCCATGAAAATAAAGAAACATTGCTTCCAAAGATAAGTATAGCGTATGATGTTGAGATACTTTACCAAAAGCTGATCAAGACACACTGCAACATTGCTATTGAATTTTTGATTGATGTACTTACTCTAGTTTATGATGCTACTCTGTATCACGGGGAGGGAGAAAATGATATATGTCACTCCACCTCTTTTTGGAATTTTCAGAGAACGATAAAAGCAGACTTCCATTACGACTTCGTAGAGGATATAATGAATATCCTTATAGATATTCTACTTGAGCATATTGGTGACGAAAAGACTAATCAATATATACTCCAATTAAGTAGAAGTAGACATGGAGGATTTGTATTCATAGCCTTATATATCTATACATCACACCCTGAGATATTCAAGGATAATATTTGCGAACTTGTCTGCCTACGCGAAGTGTTAGCCAATGCTCCGAGCTGGGTGGAATACCAAGCTGTTGAAGCATTGAAGACATCCTGGGGATATCTCACTGAGGAACAAAAAAAGTCTATCGTTGATCGAATACTGACTATTTATGACAAAAGTGAGTATAGATTGGACCGGAAGCGGGTGGAGTGGTGCAGGAGGTTTGGGCATCCTTATCTTGATATAGGCTTACAGCAGGGGATTGTTCTAAAGACAATCCCACTCACGGAATTAAGGCGTATTTCATGGAGAGCTTATCAAGAGCGTCAAAGGATTGAACGGAAATTTCATTCTAAGCGATTGGAGAATTGTCAACCAAACAGAATATCATCTCGCTGGGGCGACCCCGCTCTGACTCAAGAGCAGGGTATGCAAATGAGTATAGAAGATTGGCGAAAGTCGATGCGCCAATATACATCAGATATAGATGTTAGATGGGACTACCCTACGCTAAGGGGGCAATCTACGCGATTTCGTGAAGTTGTAAACCGAATTCCGGATAAATTCACGGGCTTGATTAAGGAAATAGCTCAGGACGAAACCATACCGATGGCGTACCCACTGGCAGGCTTAGAAGGACTAATCCAGGCTGGCAGGGTAGATGATGCTGTATGTGTCTTAGAGTATATCCTTATTGCGGTTAATCACGATATAAACTCAGATCACAGAGGATTCTGTATTCGAACCCTACTATTTGCCCTTGATAGTATTGTTAAGCAAGACCATATACCCGAGTTAGTTGTTCAGTTGCTCTGCCAAACCCTACTTGACGCTAGAGAGCCACAGCGAGAAGAATATCAAAAAGATCAAGATGCTATTACGATTGGGATTAATCAGCCCCGTGGGCAAGCAGGACGTCTATTGGTAAGATGCGCTGGAGAAGATAGTAGATATAAAGAGGATATATTCCGTGTCATAGAAGCTGTCGCAGATACTGCCTCTGTGTATACTAGGGCTGCCATATTGATGGATATGGCTCTTCTGAATTTTTGGGATCAAGATAGGAATGTGCGTCTGTTCAAGAAATTGATGTACGATTATGATCCAAGGCTTATGGCTCTGCCTGTCCACAATTATAATCCCCTAGTATATTTTGTCAATTATGCCCTAGAGGAGGTTATGGAGTTTTTCCAGCACACAGTAGAGTGCCCCGATTGCTATCCACAGCAGGTAATCATCCTATTTCTTGCATGGTCGCACAACAGAAGAGATGAACGTATCAAAGATATGCTTGATGCTATGTGTAATACTAGTCAAGAGGCAAGATTGTCACTACTTCGCTTTCTCAGCTCTCTTGATGAAAGAATAGATGAAGATGCTCTACTCTACATTCAAGGTTTGATGGAGTCCCAGTTTGATTCACCCGAACTAGGCAAAGCCTTTGACCAAATGTTCTATCACATAGATAAATGGCCACAAGAGGATCAGGTAAGGATTACAGATGCGTATATTAAGACACCTCTCTGTAGATATGAAATTAGCGGACTTATTCACTT
>CAMBHQ010000142.1 GCA_945867245.1 uncultured Porphyromonas sp. | reverse complement strand
GGCAATGTTTAATGAGCGCAATGCTCGTGTAGCGGAGGCTGCTCCTAGTACCCCCGTGCTTATCCTAGGTCTCGATGGTGCACCTACGGCAGGAGAGACCTTCAACGTTATGGAGAGCGAGCAGGAAGCACGTGCTTTGGCTAGTAAGCGAGAGCAACTCAAGCGAGAGCAGGATAACCGCACGAAGAAGGGCTTGACACTAGACGAGCTAGCACGTCGTCGTGCACTGGGCAACTTCCAGGAGCTGAATGTGATTATCAAGGGGGACGTAGACGGCTCTATCGAGGCTCTCAGCGACTCGCTTATCCGTCTCTCTACCGAGGAAATCCAGGTCAATGTTATTCACAAGGGCGTGGGTGCTATCAGCGAGAGTGATGTGGTACTGTCAGCTGCCTCTTCGGCCATTATCATCGGCTTCCAGGTGCGTCCTAGCCAAGCGGCTAAGCGCCTAGCTGACCGCGAAGGGGTAGAGATACGTACGTACTCGATTATCTACGATACTATCGAGGATATCAAGAGTGCTATGGAGGGGATGCTTGCCCCAGAAATCAAGGAGAACGTGGTGGCTAACCTCGAGGTACAGCAGACCTTCAAAATATCGAAGGTCGGCACTATTGCGGGCTGTATGGTTATCGAGGGTAAGATCAAGCGTAATAATAAGATTCGTCTTATCCGTGATGGTATCGTCAAGTACCAGGGTGCCCTCGGCTCGCTTAAGCGCTTCAAGGATGATGCCAAGGAGGTCGTAATGGGTCAGGATTGTGGTCTGAATATCGATGGCTACAATGATATTATGGTAGGCGATATTATCGAGGCTTACGAAGAAATCGAAATCAAGAAGACGCTAGACTAAGTCGAGTATTGACCTTATCGGCTACTGAGCCCAGACTAGAGAAAAGCGGACCTCCCGAATAAGGGGGCGTCCGCTTTCTCGTTGTAGAAGTGCTCGCTTTCTGAGAGGCTGTTGCATCACGAGCTAGTAGGATGGCTTCTCGTGTAGTGAGCGTTGCTCGTCGTTTGGGGGGCGGGGGCGAGGACTTTCTTTGTACAAAGGATGGCTAAATCTTACATCGCTTCTAGGAGCCGTCTTACATTAGTTGTAATATGAGGGCAGTCTTAGTACAGGGCTGTGATTGGTTTGCTGGACTATCGAATGGGGAACTTCAGGGGCTAGCTCTGTGCTAAAGTGCTACGATGCCTAGTGGGCGCTATGGGGGAGTAGGGCGTATACTATTGGGCGGTAATAGAGTTTGTATTTGGGAGGATTAGGATATACCTGATGATGCGTGTATTTGGGCTTATTATATCGAAGAAATTCCGTAAATTTGTACCTTGATTGTGTGAACTATACAAACAACTATAAATAGTGATATGGCAAGTGTTATTTCTGTAAAGAAGGGCCTCTCTATCAATCTAAAAGGCAAAGCCCCCGAGCAACACCTCGGGCAAGCACACTGTGGCAGTACTTATGCTGTGGTGCCTGCTGATTATGTCGGCTTTGTACCTAAGCTGTCTGTGCAGCTGGGAGATAAGGTAGAGATAGGCGCTCCTATTATGTATCACAAGGCATCGCCAGAGCTTAAGCTGACAGCTCCTGTTAGCGGCGAAGTGGTGGCGATCAATCGTGGTGCTAAACGTAAAATCCTTAGCGTAGAGATTAAGCCCGAAGGGGAGCAGAAGCACAAAAGCTTTGCTACTCAGACAGCCAATAGCCGTGAGTCTATTCTCGCACTCCTCCTAGAGAGTGGGCTATTCGCTTTCTTCCGTCAGCGTCCTTACGACCGTATTGCGGACCCAGTAGTAGCGCCACGAGACATCTTCGTGACGGCCAACTTTACTGCTCCTCTAGCTCCTAACTTCGACTTCCTTGTCAAGGGGCGTGAAACTGAGCTACAGGCTGCACTCTCTGCCCTCAGCAAGTTGACAGCGGGCAAGGTGTACCTAGGGGTAGAGGCTGGTAAACTCTCGGGCTTCAAGGATGTAGAGCGTGTAGAGGTCGTAGGGCCACACCCAGCGGGTCTCGTCGGTACGCTGATAAATTACACGAAGCCTGTCAATAAGGATGAGGTCGTGTGGACGCTCAAGGCTACAGACCTTCTGGTGATTGGTCGCTTCCTCCTCACGGGCAAGGTAGACTTCAAGCGTACTATTGCTCTGACGGGTAGCGATGCTCGTGAGCGCGGTTATGTAGACATTATCCCAGGGGTTCGTTTCGCTGAGGCTTTCCCTGCGGGGCTGGCTCAGAATGCTGAGCACGAGCGTATCATTGAGGGCGATGTCCTAACGGGTATTCAGGTGAATGCTGAGCACGAGTTTGTAGGTTATCAGATTGACCAAATCACGGTTATCCCAGAGGGGGACGATGTGCACGACCTCTTTGGCTGGGCTACACCAGGCTTTGGTAAGTTTAGTATGAGCCGTAGCTTTTTCAGCTGGCTATCGCCCAAGAGCAAGGAGTATACAATCGACGCTCGCTTGCAGGGTGGCGTTCGCCCTATGATTGTTAGTGGCGAGTACGACCAAGTGTTCCCCCTAGATATTTATCCAGAGTTCCTACTCCGTAGTATCATTGCATTCAACATCAACGACATGGAAGCTCGTGGTATCTATGAGGTTGCTCCAGAAGACTTCGCACTCTGCGAGTTCGTCTGCACTAGTAAGATGCCACTGCAACAGATTGTGCGTGATGGTCTCGATGAGCTGTACAAGGAAATGAACTAATGTCGGACAATTAAAGATTTATTGCTTTGAACGCTCTAAGAAAACAAATCGATAAGATTAAGCCTCTATTCTCCAAAGGCGGTAAGTACGAAAGCTTTCATACGGCTTTCGATGCCTTCGAGACTTTCCTCTTTGTACCTAACAAGACGGGTAAGCGTGGTGTGCATATACACGATGCCGTAGATAGCAAGCGCACTATGACGATGGTGCTCTTCGCACTGATGCCAGCGTTGCTCTTCGGTATGTACAACCTAGGCTATCAGCACTACAATGCTATTGGTATGCCCGAGACAGGCTTTATGGAGATGTTCTTCTATGGTCTACTCTCTATGCTGCCACAGATAGTGGTGTCCTATGCTGTAGCTCTAGGTATTGAATTTTTTGTAGCTACTAAGAAGGGGCATGAGGTTGCTGAAGGTATCCTAGTATCTGGGATGCTTATCCCGATGATTATTCCAGTGGAGACTCCGCTATGGATGATTGCCGTGGCTACGGCCTTCGCAGTAGTATTTGCTAAGGAAGTATTCGGTGGTACGGGCTACAACATCTTCAACGTAGCGCTTGTGGTGCGTGCCTTCCTCTTCTTCTCTTATCCTGCTGCTATGAGTGGCGATAAGGTGTGGGTACGTCTCTCGGATACCTTTGGTATGGGGGCTGGTCAGGTAGTGGACAACTTCTCTGGAGCTACGCCACTAGGTCATGTAGCAGCTGCGAAGATTACAGACGGACAGACAGCACAGCAGGCGTATGAGGCCATCAGTAAGGAGCTACCTAGCCTATGGGAAGCTTTCGTGGGGCTTATCCCAGGCTCTATCGGTGAGGTTAGCACGCTCGCTATTTTGGTGGGTGCACTCTTCCTCATCTGGACAGGTATTGCTAGCTACAAGATTATGCTCTCGGGTGTAGCAGGTGCTACGGTAATGGCGCTTGTCTTCAATGCCATCGCAGCTACTCCTCAGATGTGCGTTACCCCACTACAGCATCTGGTATATGGTGGTTTTGCTTTTGGTATTGTCTTCATGGCTACAGACCCCGTAACGGCAGCACGTACCGAGACCGGTAAGTGGATCTATGGCTTCCTCATTGGTGTGATGGCGGTATTCATCCGTGTCCTCAATGCGGGCTATGCCGAGGGTATGATGCTTGCGATATTTTTCGGTAATACTATGGCACCCGTGATTGACTACTTCGTGGTAGACCGTAATA
>CAMBHQ010000141.1 GCA_945867245.1 uncultured Porphyromonas sp. | reverse complement strand
GGGTGCCAAACTAGTATCACTCGTCGTGCCAGCCAAGGACGGCTTTGTGGATGTGGTCATCGGCCATGACTCTACGGCTGACTATCTAGCTAGCGAAGAAGCCTACTTTGGGGCTATCTGTGGTCGCTACGCCAATCGCATCGCTAAGGGTAAGTTTACGCTCGATGGTGAGGAGTATAGCCTAGCCATCAATAACGGACCTAATGCCCTGCATGGTGGCCTCAAGGGCTACAATGCAGTCGTCTGGGATGTGGTAGAGCATACAGATAACAAGCTGGTGCTACATTACCTCTCCCCAGATGGCGAGGAGGGCTACCCCGGCAACCTCGATATAACGCTTAGCTATACATTGACGGACGATAACGAACTATGCATTGACTATAGTGCTCGTACGGACAAGGCAACGGTACTTAACCTGACCAATCACGCCTACTTTAATCTCTCGGGCAACGGAGACACGAGTGTTCATGATCACACGCTAGAGATATTCGCTGAGCACTATCTACCTACTGATGATACGGCTATTCCTTACGGAGCGCCCGAGGCGGTAGAGGGTACGCCCTTTGACTTCCGTACACCCCATCTTGTAGGTGAGCGCATCGACACCGAGATAGACCAGCTCGTCTGGGCACGTGGCTACGACCACACTTTCGTGCTATCTAAGCCCCTCGGTAAGCTAGGTCTAGCAGCTCGCTGCTCATCGCCCAAGACTGGCGTTGTGATGGAAGTCTATACCGATCAGCCTGGCGTACAGCTATACACTGGCAACTGGATGAGCGGGAACATGCGTGGTAAGCACGACGCTAAGTATCCTGCCCGTGCCGCACTCTGCCTAGAGACACAACACTATCCAGATAGTCCCAACCGCCCCGAGTATCCCTCTACACGCCTAGAGCCGGGGGAAGAGTTCCGCTCTACTACAGTCTTTGCTTTCCGCTAGACTGCGAGTCTGTAACAAATAACTAACAATTAATTATAATGACACAAATCAAACAAACGCAGAGCTACTTGGTGCCCTTCATCATTATGGTGGTGCTGATGTCGCTCGTGGGGTTGATTACCAACCTCAACCAGCAGTTTCAGGGGCCTATGCAGGCTGCCTATCTATTGATGGGTGGTAGCATGACCAACTTCCTGACGACTGCTCTGACCTTTGCCTTCTTCCTCGCTTACCTCGTGATGGGCGCTCCTAGTGCAAGGTATATCGAGAATAACGGCTACAAGAAGACTCTCACGCTGGGGCTGGTTATCCTCATCTGTGCCTTCGGCTTCTATGAGCTATCAGCCTATGTATTCGAGACACAGGACCTCCCCAACTTTCAGGATGCTATCGACGAGGCTAAGGCTATACTAGCTCAGAAGGAAGCTGGCATACCTGCTATGCAGGAGCTAGCTGCTCAGAAGGGTAACTTCTCGGTAACGCTACTCGAGAAGACCGGAGAGTTTAAGGGCCTCCTTTATACTAAGGGGACGGTAATACCCACGGCGTATTGGATCTTCCTCTTCGCAGCCTTTGTGGCAGGCTCGGCACTAACGTTCCTTCAGGCCGTTATTAACCCATATATTGCAGCTTGTAGTGTAAATGGGACGACGCCTGTTACCCGTAGCTCTATTGCAGGCTCTGGTAACTCGTCAATGACGACCATCGGTCCTCTGCTCGTCGCCTTCCTAATCTTCGGAGGTAAGAGCGGTCTGGACATCAGTCTAACGTCTCTCTATATCCCATTCCTAGTCCTCATCGTATTGGTAGCGGGTATCATCGTTGCTCTGGGTAAGCTAGAGCTCCCTACGATCGCCTCTACAGAGAAGAAGGAGGGCGAAGTGCTAGAGAAGAGTGTCTGGAGTTTCTCTCACCTTACCCTAGGCGTAATCGCCATCTTTATGTATGTGGGTGTTGAGGTAGCAGTGGGTGCCAATATCAACTTGTATGCTCAAGATCTCGGTATCTCATCTGGTACGGCCGCTAAGATGGCGTCGTTCTACTGGGGCGGTATGCTCGTGGGACGTCTATTGGGTAGCTTCCTCAGCAAGGTGAGCGCTAATACCCAGCTTGCCGTAGCCTCTATCGGTGCAGGTGTCCTAGTGCTAGCAGGTATGCTGCTCGATAACCCCTGGATCTTCGTGGGTGCAGGTCTCTTCCACTCAATCATGTGGGGGGCAATCTTTGCTCTCGCTATCGAGAAGCTAGGCAAGTACACCTCTGCTGGTTCTGGTGCCCTTATGATGGGCGTAGTCGGCGGTGCTGTGCTACCTCTGCTGCAGGGTGTCCTAGCAGACGCTCTGGGTGCTTGGCAGTGGACGTGGCTCATAGTAGTGCTCGGTGAAGTTTACCTCCTTTACTACGCACTTGTGGGTTATAAGGTAAAGCAACTGCCTTAGTTATCCCGTGCGCAATTACATCTGAAATGATAAGCGGACAGGGGCGAGCTAACATCTAGCCTCGCCCCTGCCTCTTTATAACTAACATCCAACTAATACCAATATGAATACAGAAAACATTCGCAAGAAGTTCGTCGAGCTATACGGCGAGGCTGGCGCTCTCTTTACATCGCCAGGTCGTATCAATCTAATCGGTGAACACACCGACTATAATGGAGCCTTCGTGTTCCCTGGTGCAGTGGACAAGGCTATGGTCGCTGAGATTCGCCTGAACGGCACGGACAAGATTCGTGCCTTCGCTCTAGACCTTGGTGAAAGCGCAGAGTTCGGACTCCGAGAGGAGGATGCCCCAGCTGAGAGCTGGGCCCGCTATGTCTTTGGTGTTGCCCGTGAGATACAGAAGCGTGGTCACCAGATAGGAGGCTTCGATACTGTCTTCGCAGGGGATGTGCCACTTGGTGCAGGTATGAGCTCGAGCGCCGCCCTCGAGAGCACCTTTGCATTTGCGCTCAATGAACTATTCTCTCTCGGCATTGATAAGTTTGAGCTCGCCAAGATAGGTCAGGCTACCGAGCATAATTATGTAGGCGTTAAGTGTGGTATTATGGACCAGTTTGCCTCAGTATTTGGCAAGGAAGGCCACCTCATACGTCTTGACTGCAAGAGCCTAGAGTACGAATATTTCCCCTTCAAGCCTGTCGGCTACCGCCTGCTACTCGTGGACTCAGTAGTGAAGCACGAGCTAGCCTCTTCTGCTTACAACAAGCGTCGCGAGAGCTGCGAAACAGCTGTGGCTGCTATCGCTAAGCGCCATCCCGAGGTAAAGTTCCTACGTGACGCTCCTATGGCTTGGCTAGACGAAGTGAAGAGCGAGATCACTGCTGAGGACTATATGCGTGCCGAGTACGTGATTGGTGAGGTACAGCGCGTCCTAGATGTCTGCGATGCTCTAGAGCGTGGTGACTACGAGACAGTGGGCGACCGCATGTATCAGACCCATTACGGCATGAGCAAGCTCTACGAAGTTAGTTGCGAAGAGCTCGACTTCCTCAATGACCTAGCTAAGGAGCTTGGCGTGACTGGTAGTCGTGTGATGGGCGGTGGCTTCGGTGGCTGTACCATCAACCTAGTTAAGGACGAGCTATATGATAGCTTCAAGGCTGAGGTGCACAAGCGCTATGCCGAGAAGTACGGTCGTGAGCCTAAGTTCTACGACGTCGTTATCTCAGACGGATCTCGTCGCCTAGCCTAAACATCAATATACAAGTAGTACTATCCCCGCTTTCGTAGCATTAAGCTTGAGGCGGGGATAGCAATATGAACTCAAATAACTAACATCACAATTATGATAGCGAAGATACGTCTCGGGCTAGCTGCTCTATCAGTGCTATTGCTAGCCTATAGTCTGAATGCCCAGACAGTGGTACAGGATGCTAAAGCTGTGGAGAAGAAGGCCGAAACAAAGGTTGTCAAAACCAGTGCTGTGGACCGCTTACGCCTAACAGGTCTGTGGCAACGTGTTGTGTATCTACCTCAAAAGAGCGTAGACCCTAAGACGA
>CAMBHQ010000140.1 GCA_945867245.1 uncultured Porphyromonas sp. | reverse complement strand
TGAGGCTACCCCGGCTGTAGTGGCGGATAGTACTCTGCCCACAGATAGTGCCGCCGTGCTCCCCGTGGCCGATAGCGCAGTGCCTACTGATGCTAAGGCCCTCTGGACGCCTGTTATAGAGGAGCTGAAAGCCTTCGGCGACAGCACCAAGGCGCAGACCGACTCTTCGCTCCTGATGATATTCATCTATGGCTTCCTGGGCGGTCTAGTGGCGCTCGTTACGCCCTGCGTATGGCCGATGATACCGATGACGGTGAGCTTCTTCCTCAAGCGTACCAAAGACCGCAGCAAGTCTATCCGCGATGCCCTGACCTATGGCTTCTCCATCGTGGCTATTTACCTCCTGCTCGGCCTCGGGATAACGGCTATCTTCGGCGCTGGCGCCCTTAATACCCTAGCGACGGAGGTGTCCTTCAATATCGCCTTCTTCCTACTGCTTATCTTCTTCGCAGTATCTTTCTTCGGTGCCTTCGAACTGGTACTCCCCGCTAGCTGGACGAACAAGATGGACCAGAAGGCCGATAGTACGACGGGCTTCCTGAGCATACTCTTCATGGCCTTTACGTTGGCTCTGGTGTCTTTTAGTTGCACGGGCCCTATCATCGGCACTCTGCTGGTGCAGGCGGCTACGATGGGCGACTACCTCGGCCCTGCTACGGGGATGTTTGGCTTTGCCTTGGCTTTGGCTCTGCCCTTCGCCCTCTTTGCTATCTTCCCGAGCATGCTCCAGTCGATGCCCAAGAGTGGCGGTTGGCTCAATAGTGTCAAGGTAACGCTTGCCTTCCTAGAGCTAGCCCTCTCGCTCAAGTTCCTCTCTGTGGCGGACCTAACGATGGGCTGGGGTATCCTCGACCGCGAGGTCTTCGTGGCGCTGTGGATTGTTATCTTCGCCCTACTGGGCTTTTATCTACTGGGCAAGCTGCAGTTTGCACACGATACACCTAGCGAAAAGACGAGCATCCTTGGGCTCTTCCTCGGTATTATCTCGCTGGCCTTCGCCGTGTACATGGTGCCTGGCCTCTGGGGTGCACCTCTGAGGGCCATCTCGGCCTTCGCCCCTCCGCATACGACGCAGGACTTCAATCTCTACGACGGCTCTGTACATGCCAAGTTTGACGACTACGAGACCGGTATGGCCTATGCCAAGCAGGTGGGCAAGCCTGTGCTGATAGACTTCAGTGGCTACGGCTGCGTGAATTGCCGCAAGATGGAGGCGAGCGTATGGACCAACGCAGAGGTTAAGCACAGCCTAGAGAACGACTACGTCCTCATCACGCTGATGGTCGATGACCGCACTAAGCTACCCGAGCCTATCGAAGTCGTGGAGAATGGCGAGAAGACCAAGCTGCGCACCGTGGGCGACAAGTGGAGCTATCTACAGCGCGTTAAGTTCGGTGCCGTGGCACAGCCTTTCTATATCGCACTCGACCACGAGGGTAAGCCCCTAGGCCCCTCACGTGCTTATGACGAGAGCGTGCCTGCCTACCTCGACTGGCTCAATGCAGGGGTAGAGCAATTCAAGAAGTCTAAACGCTAATCCATCCGCTCTGATGGAGGCGAGCAATAAAACTTATGCAGGGAGGCGTGTGGCCTTCCTGCATCATCAACTAGCCCTCGGGGGTAGCGAGCGTGTGTCTTACGATGCCGCCTGTTACCTTCGGGGGCTTGGCATAGAGAGCTACTTCATGGCGGCCCGTAGCGACGAGCGTATGTGGACGGATGCTGGGCTGGATGCCTTCCCGCTGATACACCTGCCCGAGCATGGCAAAAACAAGTGCTTCGTGTCGCCCAACGTGGATGTTATCATAGAGAGCATTCAGCGCCTAGGTATAGAACTGCTCTTCGTGGCCGTGCCGGATATTGTCTTACCGACACGGATACAGACCGAGACCAAGTTCCGTGTCGTCTTTTGGTTACATAGCGTGCCTTACTTCGAGGCCTGGACCAAGATCGAGAGCTACCGCACGCAGGGCGAGCGCTCGTGGTACAATCGTCTGATGTGGCATCTAGTGCATCGCCCTCGATTGCTATGGGGCGATAGCTACCTCCGCAAGTGGCAGGAGCGTTACAGGCAGAAGCTCGCCACCTACGATGCTACGCTAGTGCTGTGCGAAGGCTTTCGTACGCAGATGATACGGGAGCTGGGCCTAGGAGCTACCGAGGCCGAGCGCATCCTCGTCAAGACTAATTGCCTAGACCTAGAGCCAGAGCCTAGGCTAGAGAAGCGCAAGCAGCTGATCTATATGGGGCGCCTATCCCGCAGTGATAAGCGTGTGGATAGACTGCTACGTATCTGGGCGCAGGTAGAGCGAGAGCTCCCCGAGTGGGAGCTGGCTATCTACGGCCGTGGCGACAAGGAGGAGCGTGTACTACGCAGGCTGGCCACGGAGCTGGGGCTAGAGCGCTGTCGCTTCGCTGGCTTTGCGTCCGAGCCCCGAGAGGTGTATCGTGATGCCGCAGTACTCTGCCTGACCTCTAGTTACGAGGGCTGGGGGCTGGTACTGGCCGAGGCGCAGAATCAAGGCGTCGTACCCATAGCCTACGACACGAGCGCTGGCATACGGGCCGTGCTGGCCGAGGGTGCGGGCGTGCTGGTGCCGGCCTACGATAGTGCGCGCTATGCCGAGGAGTTACGTCGGCTCTGCCTCGATGCAGACTATCGCCGTGGCTATCAGGAGGCAGGCCTTAGGCATAGGGAGCGCTTCGGCCGTGCTGTAGGCGAGCGCGAGTGGGCAGAGCTATTGCCCCGATTATTCTGCGACTAGGGCGAGCCCCACGGCGTAGAGTAGGAGTTATGAGCTCAGGCTCAGTAGATACATAATAGATAAACGAACATGACGACAAGACAAGATAAGATGGAGGCCTTCGGGCGACTGCTGGATGTGATGGACCGGCTACGTGCCGAGTGTCCATGGGACAGGGAGCAGACCAACGAGAGCCTCCGAGCCAATACCATCGAGGAGGTACACGAGCTGAGCGATGCCATCCTCTCGGGCGCTAGCGAGGAAATCAAAAAAGAGCTGGGCGATGTGCTGCTACATATCGTCTTCTACAGCAAGATAGGCGAGGAGCAGGGCGCCTACGATGTGGCGAGCGTCTGCCATGCCCTCTGCGACAAGCTCATCTACCGCCATCCGCATATATACGGCTCTGCCGAGGCGGGCGATAGCGACAGCGTAATACGCAACTGGGAGCAGCTCAAGCAAAAGGAAAAGGGAGGCAACAAGACGGCCCTCTCGGGCGTGCCTAGCAGTCTGCCGAGTATGATCAAGGCCTACCGCATTCAGGATAAGGCACGGGGGCTGGGCTTCGACTGGGAGGAGCGTCGCGAGGTATGGGCCAAGGTACGTGAGGAGCTCGCAGAGCTCGAGGAGGCCCTCGAGGCTAAGGACGAGGACGCTGCCGAGGCCGAATGGGGCGACCTCTTCTTCGGCCTTATCAACGCTGCCCGCCTGTACAAAATCAATCCGGATAACGCCCTAGAACGAACGAATCAGAAGTTCATCCGGCGCTTTGGTTACGTCGAGGCGCGGGCTACTGCCGAGGGGCGCCAATTGCGTGATATGACCCTCGCCGAGATGGACGCCCTCTGGGACGAGGCCAAAGCCAAGGGGCTGTAGCGAGTAAAACGAATACTTTAGGGATATGAGAATAATCGGAGGGAAGCACAAGCGACGTCGCTTCGAGGTGCCTAAGAGTTTCAATGCACGGCCGACGACGGACTTCGCCAAGGAGAACCTATTCAACGTACTGCAGCAGTATATCGACTTCGATGGGGCTAGTGCGCTCGACCTATTTGCCGGTACGGGGAGCATCTCGGCGGAGCTGGTGAGCCGTGGTGCTGGTCGTGTGGTGAGCATAGAGCAGCGGCGCGAGCATGCGCTCTTTATTCGTCAGGTGCAGGGGCTATTGCGTGAGGAGTCGGTGTGGCAGGTGATGCAGGGTGATGT
>CAMBHQ010000139.1 GCA_945867245.1 uncultured Porphyromonas sp. | reverse complement strand
TGCGTAATGCCTACCTATTGGCTATTGCGCCCACCAGCTCGACCTCTATTATCGCGGGCACTACAGCAGGTATAGACCCTGTGATGAATCGCTTCTTCCTAGAGGAGAAGAAGGGTACTATCGTACCACGTGTAGCACCAGCACTCAACGACTCCACCTTCTGGCTGTACAAGACTGCTCATCAGATAGATCAGGAGTGGGTCGTAGACGCTGCCGGCATACGCCAGCGCCACCTAGACCAGTCGCAGTCGGTAAACCTCTTCATCACGCACGACTACAGCTTCCGCCGTATCCTAGACCTATATATACGAGCCTGGGAGAAGGGAGTCAAGACGCTCTACTACGTACGTAGTCGCTCACTAGAGGTAGAGGAGTGCGAGACCTGCGCCTCATAGTACACTCTCAAACACAAACAATACAAGCGTTAATTATGGCTGAACTAAAGAAGAAAGCGCTCTTTAATGAGCATGGCGACGTGGATGTAACCAAGCGTCGTATGATCAACGGCAATACAACCAACCTCAACGACTTCAACAACATGAAGTATGCCTGGGTGTCGGACTGGTATCGCCAAGCGATGAATAACTTCTGGATCCCAGAGGAGATTAACCTAAGCCAGGATGTCAAGGACTATCGCCAACTCTCAGAGCCAGAGAAAGTAGCCTACGACAAGATCCTGTCCTTCCTTATCTTCCTCGATAGCATCCAAACGGCAAACCTGCCTAACGTGGCCGAGTATATCACGGCCAATGAGATTAACCTGTGTTTGACAATCCAGGCTTTCCAAGAGGCTGTACACTCTCAGAGCTACAGCTACATGCTGGATAGTATCTGCTCACCCGAGGAGCGCAGTAATATCCTCTATCAGTGGAAGGATGACGAGCACCTACTGAAGCGTAATAAGTTTATCGGCGATATCTACAACGAGTTTCAGGAGGACCAGAGCCCAGCCCAGTTGCTCAAGACTATGGTGGCTAACTACATCCTCGAGGGGGTCTACTTCTACTCTGGGTTTATGTTCTTTTACAATCTCGGCCGTAATGGCAAGATGCCAGGTTCGGTACAGGAGATACGCTACATCAATAGAGATGAGAATACACACCTATGGCTGTTCCGCTCTATGATTCTAGAGCTAAAGAAAGAGGAGCCACAGCTCTTCACAGAGGAGGCCGTAGAGTCTTTCCGTCAAATGATTAAGACTGGGGCAGAGCAGGAGATTGCTTGGGGCGAATATGTTATTGGTGACAGCATCGATGGTCTGACGATGCAGATGGTTAGCGACTACATCAAGTATCTAGCTAACCAGCGCAGTGAGAACCTCGGCTTCGGTATCCTCTATCCTGGCTACGAGAAGGAGCCAGCAAGTATGAACTGGGTCTCTCAGTATAGTAATGCGAATCTGATTAAGACGGACTTTTTCGAGGGCAAGCCCTCGGCATACTCCAAGAGTAGTGCCATAGAGGACGATTTATAGCATCTAAATCAAGTTTTTTAGGCTAAGACCTAGGGCTATAGCAACTATTCAAAATATTGTTATTACTTTTGAAGCTGTAAAGAGACCTTTACACCTCGAGCTTATCGGGGTATCGACATGTCTAACCAATAATAATCGTTCGAGAAGATGAACAAAACAGAATTCGTAGCTAGCCTCGCAGAGAAGGCTGGTATCAGCAAGGCTGATGCCCTCAAGGCAGTAAATGCTTTTGCAGAGGTAGTACTAGAGCAGGCTAAGGCCGGTGAGAAGATCACGCTTGTTGGCTTCGGTACATTCTCAGTAAGCGAGCGTGCCGCTCGTACGGGTGTAAACCCTTCAACACGCACGAAGATTGAGATTCCTGCTAGCAAGAGCATCAAGTTCAAGCCAGGCGCAGCTCTATCTCTCTAAGGTAGCCCTCTATTGCCAGTAGCGAGTCTACAGGCAAACATACGCAGCATCAAGTGTAAGGCCTTATACTTGATGCTGCGTATCTCTTTATCGGTTCGGCGAGTATTTGTATCTTTGTTAGAAACAATACTCAAAGAAAGATAGAATATGAAACGTCTTCTCATCTGTTGCATCGGGAGTCTAGGGGCGTCATTAGCTGGTGCTTATGACGGGATAGCACAGCATTCCCTCCCTAGTAGCCAGATACAACATATATATAATCTACGTAGCGCACGTGCTATAGGCGAGAGCTACGTAGCCCTGGAGCATCTAGCCGAGCCCTGCCTAGATCTTAGTCCCTCTCAGCGTTACTACATCGCTATGCTTAGCGATTATCTTAGGGGGCATAAGGGTGCCGAAGACCTAGGGCGTCAGTACTCTGAGCATCTAGAGGCAGGAATAAACCGTTCACGAGGCGATTTGCTCCTAGCACTAGCTCAGTACGAGGCTGGCGAACGCGATAATGCCTTAGCCCTGCTAAACAGCCTAGAGCTCTCTGCACTCTACGATTACGAGCAGGAGCAAGTGCGCCTACTGCGTAGCTACCTTTTACTAAGCGAGCATAAGCGTACAGTCAAAGTAGGAGACTTAGCTACCGAGCTAGCACATCTGGCCAAACGTAGCAATCTCCGCGGAGACCAAGCTGCGCTCTACCTCAGTAGTATTGCTTGGCATGAGGGTAAGCCTCAGGAAGCTCAACGGATGCTAGAGCAACGCCAGTGGAACGATGCTCTTATCCCCGAGGTGGAGTATCAGGGTGCCCTGCTAAGCTATGTCCTAGATAAGCCCTCTGCAGCCCTAGCCAATAGTCAGACCTTGCTTAGTCGCTATCCCGAGATGCGTACACGTCCTCGCCTACTCGGACAGATGGGCTATGCCTATTACAAACTGGGAGACTACCAGAATGCTGCTAATACCATCCGCAACCTAGCGGGCGATGCGGAGCTGTTGCCTATCGAGCACTACGTACTAGGCGCAGCTCTATACGAGCAGAAGCAATATGCCGAGGCTATCCCTGCGCTGCAGCAGGCGAGCTTCGGGACAGGTGAATTGAAGGCCCTAGCACAATATGCCCTCGGTAACATATACTCCACGACTGGAGACAATAGCAAGGCTAAGCTTGCTCTCGAGTCCGTTATAAATAGCGGTACAGACACTAAGCTCCGTGAGGATGCGTTGTACCGCTTCATCGAGATAGCACATAGCGAAGGTAGTGATGCCTTCGGGGGCAATGCTCGCTATGCCGAATCCTTCCTGAAGGACTATCCACAGAGCCGACATCGTACCCGAGTGCTCGAGATTATCAAAGCCTATATCAGCAATAGCCGAGACTACGCCTCTAGCCTTAGGCTTATCAATAGTCTACAGCAGCAAGGGCTAGACCTACAGGCGCTCAAGCAAGACACCTACCTAAGGCAAGCCTTAGCTAATAAAGCGCAGAGCTTAGACTACCTCAGCGAGCTGAATGAGGCAATTAAGCTCGGTAATAAAGCTACTCTATCCTACCCTACTGCCTTAGCTCTGCGCTCGGAATACTACAGCGATAACGGAGACTACAAACTCGCGGAGCGTGATGCTCGCCAGGCTCTAGAGCAGAGCCGTAGCGACAAAGAGCTGCAGGCTCAGTCTGCCTATCTACTGGGGTATAGTCTCTATAATCAAAAGAGTTATGCCGAGGCAATGGCTGGTCTACGCGCAGCTAGCACGGGGCTGAGTGATGCCTTACAGCGTAGCGATGCTAGCCTGCGCCTAGGCGACTGCTTACTTACACTCAAGCGCAATGCGGAGGCACAGATGGCTTATAACGAGGCGCACAAACTAAGCCCCCAGGGTAGCGACGAGGCTCTATATCGGCTAGCGACGATAGCGGGTAATGAGCGCAAGTACCGCCTGCAGATACAGCAGCTAGAGCAACTGCTCAGCGATTATCCTAGCACCAGCTATGTAACGCAAGCCCTTTACGACAAGGGACGTGCTGAGTACCTCGACGGGCAGAGCAGTACGGCCCTCAACACCTTCGAGCAACTGATACAGCTCT
>CAMBHQ010000138.1 GCA_945867245.1 uncultured Porphyromonas sp. | reverse complement strand
CAGGTGCTCCCATTATGAACATAGCTGAACTGGGCTCTATGTGGGTGAGTTTTGCTCTCAGAGAGGATTATTTGTCAGCCATGCCTATGGGAGCAAAAATCAAGGCTACCGCTCCCGCATTCCCCGATACAGAGGTGTTCGATCTGGAGGTTACCTATATAAAGGACATGGGCTCCTATGCTACTTGGAAGGCTACCAAAGCGCGTGGAGGGTACGACCTTAAGACCTTCGAGGTCCGTGCACGCAGAGGTAAGCAACACTCGGGACTACGTCCGGGGATGACTGTTATCGTGCAGCGTTAATCATGAGACTGATAGTCAGAGGACTTGTCCGAGTGTGGGCAATCAGCCGGCGGGAGTGGCAGCTATTGACAGGTCGTTTCCTTTACCTCTTCTGTATGATTATTGCCCCACTGTTTAGCCTCTTCTTCTTCCCCTCTATCATGGCTGATGGCTTGCCACATAGTCTACCTGCTGGGGTTGTCGATGCCGATGGCTCGGCAGTGTCTCGCAGTCTCATTCGTAATCTCGAGGCTATGCCTCAGACGCAACTGAAGAGCAACTATACGAGTGTGGAGGAGGCTCGTCGAGCTGTACAGAGGGGCGATATATATGGTTTCTATTACATCCCTCGGGGATTCTCTAGAGACCTACAAGGGCAGAGACAGCCCAAGGTGTCCTTCTATGTCAATTATAGCTATATGGTGGCGGGCTCTCTGCAGTTTAGGGATATGAAGATGCTAAGTGAGCTGGGGGCAGGCTCGGCTGCTCGTAGTCAGCTCTATGCCCGAGGGGCGAGTGAGGGGCAGGCGCAGGCCTGGTTGCAGCCCATCGTGATAGATGCGCATCCTATTGGTAATCCATGGGTGAACTACTCTGTGTACCTCAGTAATATACTGATCCCTGGTATATTGGGCCTACTTATTATGATGGTAACGGTATGCAGTCTAGGTATGGAGCTCAAGCAGGGAGAAAGTAGAGCTTGGCTAGAGATGGGGGCGGACAATATGCTGATAGCCCTCGTCGGGAAGCTGTTGCCACACACGATAATCTTCGCTCTTGTGGGCTTGTCTATAGACGTATATCTATATGTATATCTAGGATACCCTGCGGCGGGTGGAGTCTGGACGATGATAGGATTGATGCTGATGTTCGTTCTCGCTTCACAAGGCCTAGGCGTGCTGATGTTTACTATTCTGCCGACACTACGGATGGGTCTTAGTTTTGCCTCACTATGGGGGATGCTCTCTTTTTCTATCTGTGGAGCTTCGTTTCCTGCTCTAGGCATGCCTTCACTTGTAGCTTCGTTAAGCGTCCTTTTCCCATTGCGGCATTATTATCTAGCTTATGTTACGAGTGGTCTGGATGGTTTCGACATTTCATACGCCAGTACAAATATCTATAGCTTATTTGCATTTGCCTGCCTAGGACTACTAGCCCTACCTCGTCTGCATCGGATAATGCTCCATCATAAATACATACCCTAATGGCAAAGTCTACGATTACACAGCCCAAGAGCTTGCGGGCTCGGGCCTCTAAGGCCCTTGCGGACCTAGTCTCTATATGGGGCTACGAGCTAAGACAGAGCTTTCGAGATACCGGGATGCTGATATTCTTCTTGATAGTGCCCTTGGTTTACCCGCTATTGTACAGCTACATCTATAGTCGAGAGGTCGTACGCGAGGTCCCTATAGTCGTTGTGGATCATGCTGCTACGGCGCAGAGTCGCGAGTATCTACGTCGTGTGCAGGCAACTCCAGAGGTTAGTATTGTCGCTACCTGTGCGAGTATGGAGGAGGCCAAAGAGTATGTCCGCATGCGTCGAGCCTACGGCATTATATATATGCCTAGAGAGTTCTCTCAGCGTTTGCTCCGTGGCGAGCAGAGTTACGTGTCTGTCTACTGCGATATGTCCTCACTCCTGTATTATAAGAGTATCTTATTATCTAACACGCAGGTCGCTTTAGCAATGAATAAGGATATCAAGCTAGAGAGAAGTCCTGGTCTGACGGCAAAGCAGGGCGAGGTCTTAGCTTATCCGATAAGTTACGAGGAGGTCGGGCTATATAACCCCGCGTCGGGCTTTGCCTCGTTTCTTTTGCCTGCGGTGCTGATTCTGATTATTCAGCAGACGCTACTCCTAGGGGTAGGACTCTCTGCTGGGACAGCTAGAGAGAAGAATAGTCTTGGAGAGCTTATCCCAGTCGATAATAGCCACTATGCCGGCACTCTGCGTATTGTACTGGGGAAGGCACTGGCCTATGTGTTAGTTTATGTCCTTGTGGTGCTATATACACTGGTATTCGTTCCTGCATTGTTTGGTTTCATACAGCTGGCCGAGGTACGTGATTTATTACTCTTCGCCCTGCCTTATGTGTTGGCCTGTGTCTTCTTCGCAATGACGCTCTCAGTCTTCGTTCGCCATCGTGAGACCTGTATGTTGGTTTTTGTCTTCACCTCAGTGCCACTACTATTTCTCTCAGGTGTTTCTTGGCCTGCTAGCTCTCTACCCGAGGTCTGGCGCTGGGTATCTTATCTGGTACCCTCTACCTTTGGTATTAATGGCTACATCAAACTCAATAGTATGGGGGCTAAGCTCGAGGATATACGCTGGGAGTACCTAGCGCTGTGGGGGCAAGCCTTATGTTACTTTGTGAGCAGTTGTGCTGTTTATTATCTACAGTTGCATCGTCGGACTAGGGAGGCAAAATCCGCTTAGAGTTGTGCTCACGAATGCTGGTACTGCGATGCAGTGTGGCGACGTGCAATAATGCTAAGGGCTTTTTTGTTATCTTTGTGAGCATAAAGCCCATATTGCGTGTAGACTAGTATGGGCTATATGATAAAGCGAATACGAAAGAAATATCATTCGATGAAAATAAAGACTTTCCTTATGGGGCTATGTGCTACCTCACTCGTAGCTCTGGTAAGTTGCGAGGAGAATACGACAAAGTCCTTGAGCGAACTCAAGAGCGAGCAGAGCGATGCTATTGAGGCTTTTAGGGCTTCTAAAGGCTATAGCTTTGTGGAGCTAGAAGACAACAGGCTACCATCTGATGCCAAGACGGGCGTATTCTATCGCTTCCGCAACGGGCTGTATGCTCGTATAGACTCGTGGGGAGACCTCAGTCAGCAGGCGACGCTTAATAAGACAATGGTCTTCACTCAGCTCAAGGGACACCAGTTCTCCAAGGGAAGCCCTCAGTTCTCACTCTTTGACAACCTAAGCAACCCCTCTATTCCGGAGCTAGAGTTTGCCTATACATACTTCTATAGTAGCGGCGAGGTGCACTATCGTTTGGTTGAGAACGTTCGCCCTATTGTAGACTATGATGATTTGATGTGCGAGGGTATTGCTTTCCCTGTATCACTGGGGCTAGGTAATGGTGCAGAGGTATCGCTGATTATCCCCTTCGAGCTCGGCCCCTCGAGCACCTATAGCTCGGGTATCAGTACCTATGTGGAGAAAGTGAAGTATATATACAAGTAGAACTTATCTAAATCGTTGCGTCTATTATGACACTAATCAAGTCTATATCGGGTATCCGAGGTACTATCGGAGCTGGAGTGCGTGAGGGCTTAAACCCTATTAGCATAGCGCAGTTTACGGCTGCATACGCTCAGTTTACACGTGAGTTTACAGGCAAAGCACGCCCTCGTATTGTGGTGGGCCGTGATGCACGTATGTCTGGCGAGATGGTGCAGCATGTAGTAGTAGGGACTTTGCTTGGCATGGGTTGCGACGTTATAGACATAGGTCTATCAACGACACCTACGACAGAGATGGCTGTAACAGGCAAGCGTGCCGATGGTGGGATTATTATTACAGCGAGCCACAACCCTCGGGAGTGGAATGCCCTCAAACTGCTCAATGAGCGTGGGGAGTTTATCAGTAAGGCACAGGGCGAGGAAATACTACGCCTCGCAGAGAGCAAAGACTTGTCCTTCGCTCCCGTAGAGTCTATGGGCCGTATGCTAGAGCAAACG
>CAMBHQ010000137.1 GCA_945867245.1 uncultured Porphyromonas sp. | reverse complement strand
GCATCTCTGGGCTACTGAGCCTCGTCAATGCTGCGGGGCAGGTGCTGGTACGTCAGGTAGAGCCCCTCACGATTGCCAAGGGGGCGACGACGCTCCGCCTATCCTCGGGTCAGAGCGAATATTACTATGGCGGTGGCGTGCAGAATGGGCGCTTCTCGCATCGTGGCAAGGCTATCGACATAGTGAATACTAATAACTGGGTCGATGGCGGGGTAGCATCGCCCACGCCCTTCTACTGGTCTACGGCGGGTTACGGCCTTATGTGGCATACCTTCCGTCCTGGGCGTTACGACTTCGATACCAAGGCTAGGGGGCAGATAGAGCTCACGCATCAGGAGGAGTATCTAGATATATTCCTGATGGCAGCGCCTACGCCTACGGGCCTACTACAGCAGTACTATCAGATTACGGGTAAGCCTGTGCTTATGCCGAAGTTTGGCTTCTATCAGGGGCACCTCAATGCCTATAACCGAGACTACTGGCAGGTAACGACCGATACCAAGCGGGGCATCCTGTTCCCCGATGGTAAATATTATACCGAGAGTCAGAAAGACAACGGAGGCATCAAAGAGAGCCTCAACGGCGAGCGAGGTAATTACCAGTTCTCGGCTCGTGCGGCCCTCGATAGGTACCTTCAGAACGATATGCCACTCGGCTGGTTCCTCCCCAACGATGGCTATGGAGCGGGCTACGGACAGACCGAGACGCTCGAGGGTAATATCGAGAATCTACGCCTCTTCGGCGAGTATGCCCGCAAGCAAGGTGTCGAGATTGGCCTTTGGACGCAGTCGGACCTCCATCCCAAGCCTGGCATCCCCGCTCTTCTGCAGCGTGATATTGTCAAGGAGGTGCGTGATGCAGGTGTACGTGTGCTCAAGACGGATGTCGCGTGGGTGGGCGCAGGCTATTCGTTCGGCCTCAATGGGGTGGCCGATGTGGCGCATATCATGCCTTACTATGGTCAGGCGGCTAGACCCTTTATCGTCTCTCTAGATGGCTGGGCAGGCACGCAGCGCTATGCGACCATCTGGAGTGGCGACCAGACGGGAGGCGAGTGGGAGTATATCCGCTTCCATATCCCCACCTTTATCGGCTCTGGCCTCTCTGGGCAACCCAATATCACAAGCGACGTAGATGGTATCTTTGGCGGACGTAATGCGGCAGTGAATATCCGCGAGTTTCAGTGGAAGACCTTCACGCCTATGGAGCTTAATATGGACGGCTGGGGCACAAATCCTAAGTTCCCAGATGCGCTAGGCGAGCCCGCTACCTCCATCAATCGCTGGTACCTCAAGCTCAAGAGCATACTTATGCCCTATGCCTATACCATCGCCCGTGAGGCTGTGGACGGCAAGCCTATGGTGCGGGCTATGATGCTGGAGTACCCCAACGACTTTACGCTAGGTACAGGCACACGCTATCAGTTCCTATACGGGCGAGATTTCCTCGTAGCGCCCATCTATCAGCCTACACGTATCGATGCCGAGGGCAACGACGTACGCCATGGTATCTACCTCCCCGAGGGAACGCTCTGGTACGACTACTTCTCGGGCGAAGCCTACGAGGGTGGTCGCATCATCAACGACTATGCAGCGCCTCTGTGGAAGCTCCCCGTCTTCGTACGTGCTGGTGCTATAATCCCCGTTACCATCCCCCATAATACGCCCAACGAACAGCCTAAGGACTACCGTGCCTACGAGCTGTATCCTGCCCAAGGGACGCATACTAGCCAGGAGTACGACGATGACGGACGCAGTGAGGCCTACCGCCTAGGGGCAGACAAGCGTACGCCCCTTAGGATGAGCCTTGATGGTACGCACCTGACCTTCTCTATAGGTGCTAGCGAGGGTAAGGGCTTCGCCGGTTACGAGCCACGCAAGCGTACCGAGATACGTGTCCATGTGAGCGAGCGACCAGGCAAGATTGCCTGCACTGTCGGCGGACGGCGTGTCGCTCTGCGTATGGCCACTTCGCTAGCGGACTATGAGGCCAGCGAAAACGTCTACTTCTACGACGAGGCTCCAGAACTCAATAAGTTCGCCACGGCGGGGACAGACTTTGCTAAGCTGAGCATCCGACGCAACCCTCAGCTCTTGGTCAAGCTATCGGCTATTGATACCGATAGGGAGGAGGTCGTACTCCGTGTGCGTGCTGTCCGCTTCGAGGTCGCCTCCTCGCTCCTAGGGCAGGGCGGAGCACTCACTGCACCTAAGGCTTTGCGTGTAGCCGAGACGAAGTCTACCGACCTGACACTCGGCTGGGAGCCCGTGCCTAATGCCGACTATTACGAACTACGCTTCGAGGACCGTATCTATTCGACTATCCGCACTAATACGTTCCGTCTAGAAGACCTTCGCCCCGATACGCCCTATGCCTTCGAGCTACGTGCTGTCAATCGTGATGGCTCTAGCGAGTGGACGAGCCTCGGGGCCAAGACCTCTGTAGACCCACTCCTATGGGCGATTAAGGGTATCAGTGGGGTAACGAGCTGTGCCAATCAGGGTGGTACGCCTGTGTCGGCTCTCTTTGACCATGATGACAAGAGTATGTGGCACACGGCCTGGAGTCAGAAGGCCGTCCCCTTCACCCTCGATGTAGACCTCAGGGCACTCTACGAGGTAGATACCATCCGCTATGTGCCTAGAGACGATGCGGGCAACGGCACACTGCTGCGTGGTACGCTATCATATAGTACGGACAAGACCAACTGGAGCCAGCCTATCCCCTGGACGTGGGAGCGCAGTGCCGCTGATAAGGTAATAGCCTTGCCAGAGGTGGGCCGTGTACGTTACCTCCGCTTCGAGGTCGCTGAGGCACTCGGCAACTTCGGCTCGGGACGCGAACTATACGTCTTCCGCCGTCCTGGTACCGAGGCCCTCCTACAGGGCGATATCAACAAGGACAAGCGCATAGACGAGAACGACCTCACCTCTTATATGAATTATACAGGTCTACGCCGAAGCGATGCGGACTTCGACTATGTGAGTGCGGGCGACATCAACGGTAATGGACTCATAGATGCCTACGACATCGCCCATGTGGCTGTTACACTGAATGGCGGTGCTCAGCCTACGAGTGCGGACAAGGTGCAGGGCCGTCTCTTCCTCAAGCCCAGCGCACAGCAGTTCCGTGCAGGCGACGAGCTTACGATAGCTGTCCACGGCTCGCAGGATATGCAGGCTGTCAATGCTCTGAGCTTCGCTCTGCCTTATGATGCTACTATGTTTGAGTATCTAGGGACGACAGTAAGCGCTACCAAGACGATGGAGAATCTGACCTACGACCGCCTACACGGCAATGGCACGAGGGCTCTGTACCCCACCTTCGTAAACATCGGACAGGCGCACACGCTCTCGGGCGATGGCGAACTCTTCGTTATCCGTCTGCGTGCTAAGCGTGCGGGCAAGTTTAATCTAAGTATGCTCGATGGCGTCCTAGTAGATAGAGCCCTAGGCGCAGTCAAGCTCTAACGAATAAAGTACCTACTACATACGACTATCCCCCGCTATGGTAGCGCTCTGCGGAGCGCCCATAGCGGGGGATAGTTTGTATAATCGGTGGACGATGCTGCCCAACTCCCTCCTTACGAGTAGAGCTTCTCGCGCAACGCCTGCACCGTCGGGTCGGTGATGTAGTCGTCGTAGTCCATCAGCTTGTCGATGATGCCATTAGGCGTCAGCTCGATGATGCGATTGGCCACTGTCTGGATGAATTCGTGGTCATGGCTCGTAAACAGCACGTTGCCCTTGTAGGTCTTGAGCGTGTTGTTGAAGGCCTGGATACTCTCGAGGTCGAGGTGGTTGGTAGGGCTATCGAGGACGAGGGTATTGGCGTTCTTCATCATCATACGGCTAATCATACAACGCATCTTCTCACCCCCAGAGAGTACGCTGGCACTCTTGAGGATTTCTTCCCCAGAGAAGAGCATACGCCCGAGGAACCCCTTGAGGTACACTTCGTTGGTGTCGGCAGCGAACTGAGAGAGCCACT
>CAMBHQ010000136.1 GCA_945867245.1 uncultured Porphyromonas sp. | reverse complement strand
CATCCTGATGGTCTCCGAAGATAGAGAGTGCGTGCGTAGCTATCGAACGTGCTGATACGTGGAATACAGTAGGAAGGAGTTCCCCCGCAATCTTATACATATTAGGGAGCATAAGTAGCAGACCCTGCGAAGCTGTATAAGTTGTCGTTAGAACCCCTGTCTGTAGTGAGCCGTGTACAGCACCAGCTGCCCCAGCCTCACTCTGCATTTCCTCTACGAGTACAGTCTCCCCGAAGATGTTCTTGCGTCCTTGAGCTGCCCATTCGTCGACATACTCAGACATTGTCGAAGACGGTGTGATAGGGTAGATACAGGCCACCTCGCTAAACATATACGAGATATGTGCAGCGGCCTGGTTACCATCACACGTCAGGAACTTCTTTTCTTTAGCCATTGAAGTAATCCGTTATTTTGTGATAAATTTTATTGTTTCTACTGTCGCCCCCATAAGAGGCCCTATATCTATACCACGGATATACACCCTCTCTGTAACCCACGCTACAGAGAGAATCTATACCCTTAGTTGCAGACAAAGTTAATGATTATCTAGAACTATCAAAATGAAAAGACATAAGCCGTGCATAGAACAGAGCTATTAGCTTTTTAATTACGCCCGCAATCAAGCGCTATCTTTTGTGTATAAGGAAATAATTACACAATTATATTTTAGAGCTTTACCTCGATACGATAGGGCTTGCCCTCCTGCCAGAACCTATTCACAGGGGTAACGAGGAAGGTGTACTTCGTCCGTCCATTAAGGCGTGGAAGCTTGTACTGGGGCGCGTTCGAGACGCTCATAATATGCTCATGCTTCTTGACACTTGCCTTCTCTCCCGCAGGGAAGCCGTAAACGACATAAAAGAAAGCTGCCTCTGGGTCTCCTGCCGTACGCTCGTCATTCCATACTAGCATATGCCCATCTTCGTTGCGGTCCTCCCATACTACGGAGAGCTTGGGCGGAGCTGAGGTACGCCCAAGCACAGACTTATACTCTGGTAGCAGAGCACGATGCCGTTGATAGACACTACGCAATTCCTCGGAAATATCCTTATAATTACGTACTATCTCGTCCCCAGGCCAGAAGATATTGCCATCACTCAGCGAAGAGCTCAGCAACATTTTCAGATTCAGTTGCTCAGCATCCTGTGTACGCTTAATATCCTGACCAATGTAAAGCTGAACACGCTTATTTGTCAATGCACGACGCCACCACTTGACTAGGACTTCGTAATCAGCAACCTTATAACCAATATTCCAGTACACCTGAGGAGCGATGTAGTCCACCCAGCCTTCGTTGGCCCAGTGCAGCACATCGGCGTAGAGGTTATCGTAATTCTGTAATCCTGCCGTAGCACTACCACATGGGTCTGTAGAGAGATTGCGATAAATGCCAAAAGGACTCACCCCCAAGCGCACCCAGGGCTTAGTAACGACTAGCATCTGACGGATGTCATGGATGAGTATATTCACATTGCTCCGACGCCAAGTGTCCTTATCCTCTGGTCGATAGCCTGCAGGCAATCCATAAGCCTCGAAAGTAGCTTCATCAGGAAACTCCTCCCCCGCCACGGGATAAGGGTAGAAATAATCATCTAAGTGCAGGGCATCGATATCATAGCGCTGTACAATATCCTTGAAAACACGCAATACATGCTTACGTCCCTCGGGTATCCCAGGGTCTAAGATGAGCTGTTTGTTGTAAGTTACGAACCACTCGGGATGTTGTACTGCGGGGTGGTTATCGGCGAGCTTCGCCTTGGCATTGCTAGCTCCTCTGTAGGGGTTTACCCAGGCATGTAGCTCCATGCCCCGCTTGTGGCACTCCTCAATTACGAAAGCCAGAGGGTCCCAACTCTCAGCTAGTGGCTGCCCCTGCACACCGGTAAAGAACCGGCTCCAAGGCTCATAAGCACTCGGATACCAAGCATCCGACTCGGCACGTATCTGAAAGAGGACTACATTGCAGCCCGTACGATGCAACAGCTCAATGCGCTTGGCCAGCACCTTGCGCCCCTCTGCACGGCTAAGTCCCGTATATTCACTACGATAAATCGTAGGCAACCAAGCTCCACGAAACTCGCGCTTACGTGTCTGATAACTAGCGTCTGTAGCCCCCTTAGAAGACTTACCTACGCCGCACGAGGGAAGTAATAGCGCAAGGCTCAAGCCCAGACTGAGGGCCGAATATCTCAATACTTTACTCATAATACCACTGATAAAAAATAATACACAGCGGGTAAAACGAACAGGATGCTATCGATGCGGTCCAATACGCCACCATGCCCTGGGATAACAGCTCCAGAGTCTTTGACTCCGGCCTGACGTTTGAGCATAGACTCAAACAAATCGCCCCAAGTAGCGAAGATAGATATAATAGCCCCTACTGCAAGTATAACCACAGGCTTACCACCAAATAGATTCACTTGGGGGAAAGCATAGAGGCTCAGCAAGTATGTAGAGAGCATAGACAGCAACATACCACCCCAGAAGCCCTCCCAACTTTTCTTGGGCGATAGACTAGGGAATAGACGTCGCTTACCAAACTGGCTACCGAAGATAAAAGCGCCAGTATCATTACACCAAATACCTATAAGGGCAACGAGTAGAATCCCCTGAGTAGTACTAATCCCCCCCTCCAGTAAACTACCGAAGATTGATACCCCAGCATGGCAAAAAGCAGCGATAGATAGAGGTAGCGTTATATACAGATGTCCCATCAGTCGCTTAGCAAGCTCTGATGGTTGCGCACTGCGTTCGCCATACATCGAGGAAACGAATACATACCCGATATAAATAGGGAGGATAGTTGGTACGACCTCCAGACGAAGCTCATGTATAGCACATAGCATGAGGACAGCGATAAGGGCATCGAATATCCTACGCAGTGGATACTTAGTATTGACATCTACCAATGCTTGATACTCCCACATCCCCATAAAGGCGAGGAAGGAGAAAACCGCCAGAAACACATAGGGCTGTGGCAGTATTACCGCAGCCAACATCAGTCCCACATAGAGAAGACCAAAGATTGTTCGTTTTGCTAATTCGCTCATAATAATATATCTGAAGTGTATGATGCCACAGAGGGTGTAGAGCCAATCTATGCGAGCTCTACACCCCTGTATCTTTATTTATTCTTTATCGCTATTAGCCTCATTACTAAGCTCTAGCGAGGGAGTATCCGAGTCTACGGGCACAGCAGATGCGCTCTGTTCCTCACTCACGGCACTAGATTCCTCAGCAGTAGTCTCGCTCTTATCCTCAGCGAGCTGTTTGTCGCGTTCTGCCTGCGCTGCTACTAATTCGTCCGCACGGCTCGCCCATTGACGCTTACCCAGCAAGTTCTCTACATCCTCTGTGTAGATAACCTCTCTCTCCAACAGTAGGTCGCTCAAGGCCCTATGCCCTTCGCTCTTCTCTGTCAGTAAGGCCTTAGCACGCTCGTACTGCTCGGCTATGATACGGCTAACCTCGGCGTCTATCTCCTCGGCACGCTTGTCGCTATAGGGTTTAGATATACCATAGCCGTCGTTCTGCATACGGTGGTAATTGATATTGGGGAGCTTGTCGCTCATACCATAATAGGCAACCATAGCGTAGGCCAGCTGTGTGATACGCTCTAGGTCGTTGGCAGCCCCAGTAGAGATACGTCCGAGGAAGATTTCCTCTGCAGCACGTCCAGCTAGAGTGGCACACATCTGGTCGAGCAGTGCCTGCGTAGTCGTAATCTGACGTTCCTCGGGCAGATACCAAGCGGCGCCCAGAGCCTTACCTCGTGGCACGATGGTTACCTTCACGAGTGGATTGGCATACTGCAGATACCAGCTCACGACAGCATGGCCAGCCTCGTGGATAGCAATGCTACGACGCTCCTCGATAGTAGTAATTGCATTCTTTTTCTCTAGTCCACCGATAACGCGGTCTACAGCATTCATAAAGTCGTCCTTGGTAACAAACTCCTGTTCTATGGTACTTCCTGTTAAGTCTAGGAATTCCAA
>CAMBHQ010000135.1 GCA_945867245.1 uncultured Porphyromonas sp. | reverse complement strand
TAGAGCAGATGTACGAGAATGTGATGACAAAATTCCGCTGGGGCGGTGCCGATAATCCTAAGGTATATATGGACGAGACTGCCCGCAATATGATGCAGGGCATCCGCAATAATGTCTTCGTACCATTGGCTCGGGCGCTACACCAGAGTGGCGATACCAAACGCGCTCAGGAGGTTCTACGCCGCTGTCTAGAGGTTATCCGTCCCGAGGTAGTACCCCACGAATCCTATAGCCTACGCTTGGCGGATGTACTCTATCAAGTAGGGATGACCAAGGAGGCCGATGCTATCAATAAGGATGTCGTAGATAAGGCCATGAGCCTACTCGGCTGGATGATGACCCTCAGTGAGTCACAGCTAGAGCGTGTCCTCACCAGCGGGGACCTCTACGAGAACTACCAGACAGCGCTGATGGGGGTACAGCTAGCTCATCAGTACAAGAGTGAGGCCCTCAAGCAGCACGAGCCAGCACTGGCCCAGTACCACCGTATGCTAGGCGGCTCGCAGGGCGAATAAGCGATGCGTATTCTTAATAGCTTCCTAAGTCGGGTACCACTACTCTATCGTGCGCTTTTCCCTGGCGCACGTTGGAGGATACCCGCTCTGGAGGGGCGCACGGTCTACCTGACCTTCGACGATGGTCCTGTCCCTGGGGTTACGCCATGGGTCCTCGACCTCCTCGACGAATATGGCATCAAAGCTACCTTCTTTTGCGTCGGGGACAACGTGCAGCGTTATCCCGAGATATTCGGTGATATTATCGCTCGAGGCCATCAGGTGGGGAATCATACCCAGCATCATATCAAGGCCCTGCCGACCTCTACACGAGCCTATATGGCAGATGTCCTAGAGGCGCATAAGCTGATAGGCTCGCGCTACTTCCGACCGCCCTACGGACATCTTAAACTGCGACAGATGCTCGAGGTCAGCGACAGCTTCGAGATTATTATGTGGGACGTGCTGACGCGTGACTATAATGCAGGCCTTACCCCCGATTACGTCCTACAGAACGTTACCGAGTACACCCGCAACGGCTCTATTATCGTCTTCCACGACAGCTATAAGGCCGAGCATAACCTGCGTAGTGTCCTGCCTAGGGCCATCGAGTGGTTGCTCGGCGAGGGCTACGAGTTTAGACGCATCGGCGACGCCCCTTAGTAGGGTTGTCGAGGTGAGATATTCGCCTCTAGAGAAGCAATAGAGGCCTCAAGTAGAGAGGTATATACAACAACCAAAACCACACAACAAACAAACACAGCTATGAGCAAAAAGAAAAAAGTGAGGACTCATGAGCATCTAAAGCTCGTCCTCGACCTGCTACGCGATGTTATCCGAGAGGACCTTAGTCCCGAGATGTGCGAGCGTATGGAGGCAATACGTAGATTAGCGAATACGACCTCTTGCGACGACGAGAGCTACCACGAGCTGGAGCAGGCTATCGCCTCGCTGAGCGACAAGGAGCTACTCTACGTGGCACAGGCTTTTAACCAGACGCTGAATCTGATAAATACTACAGAGCAGCTCGAGAATACCGAGGCTGAGGTGCTGATGCGCAATCCGATACGCTTCACAGCACTGTGCGACCAACTGAAAGAGGCTGGCGTGAGTCAGGAGCAGATTATCCGAGCGCTAGAGGACCTACATATGGACCTCGTGCTGACGGCGCACCCCACAGAGATTAACCGACGCTCCCTCATCAATAACCTCAACGAGACGAGCGACTGCCTACTAGCCCTCGACGAGTCAGGTCTGCCAGACTATCGCCGTGCACAGCTACTACATCGCCTGCGTCAGTTGGTGGTGCAGTACTGGTTCACCGACGAGATACGCAAGCGTCGTCCTACGCCCGAGGAGGAGGCGAAGTGGGGTAATGATGTCATCGAGACCAGTCTATGGGTGGCCGTGCCAGCCTTCATTCGTGAGCTCAATGTGCAGCTACAGGAGCGCCTCGGGGGCTATACCCTGCCACTCACGGCACGCCCCATACAATTTACTGCGTGGATGGGGGGCGACAGAGATGGTAACCCCAATGTAACGGCCAATGTAACGCGTACAGTCCTACTGATGAATCGCCGTCGTGCTGCCAAGCTCTACCTCCTAGATATCGAGGAGCTTGTGCGCGAGCTCTCGATGAGTGCAGCAACGCCCGAGTTTGAGGCTTACGTTAATTGTGAGGCCGACCAGGAGCCTTATCGCGAGCTTATGCGTGCGCTACGTCGCAAGCTCAAGAACACCTACAACTACCTCAACGACTGTATCGAGAATCAGCACTTCGCCCCCCTACCAGAGGATATTATCTGGGACGAAAAAGACCTGTGGGAGCCACTCTATGAGTGCTACAAATCGCTACAGGCCTGTGGTATGGGGGTGATTGCCGATGATAAGCTGATGGACACGCTGCGTCGTGTCAAGTGCTTCGGCGTTACCCTCGTGAAGACGGATATTCGTCAGGAGAGTACGCGCCATACCGAGGCCATTAGCGAGGTGGTACGTTATCTAGGGCTCGGAGACTATGCTAGCTGGAACGAAGAGGAGAAGCAGGCCTTCCTCATCCGTGAGCTATCCTCACGCCGTCCACTTATCCCGCAGTGCTGGACGCCATCGCCCGACACAGCAGAGGTCCTAGATACCTGTCGCTTGATTGCGGCTACGCCAGAGGGCGTTATCCCCGTGTACCTCATCTCTATGAGCCAGACCCCCAGTGATGTGCTGGCTGTACACCTACTACTCAAGGAGTGTGGCTGTCAGTATCGCCTGCCTGTAGGGCCACTCTTCGAAACGCTTGAAGACCTCAAGAATGCCGCTAGCGTGATGCGCCAGCTCTTCTCTATTAGCTGGTATCGTGGCGTTATCGACAATAAGCAGATGGTCATGATTGGTTACAGCGATAGCGCCAAGGATGCCGGAGCACTAGCCGCTGGCTGGGGGCAATACTGCGGACAAGAAGAACTCATCAAGGTCTGCGAGGATGCAGGTGTACGCCTAACGCTCTTCCACGGCCGTGGCGGGACCATCGGTCGTGGCGGAGGCCCTGCCAAGACGGCCCTCTTCTCTCAGCCCCCGGGCTCGCTCCGTGGGGGCCTCAGAGTAACGGTGCAGGGCGAGATGATTCGCTTCAAGTTTGGTCAGGTCGGCACAGCTCTGCGCACGCTCGACCTCTATCTAGAGGCTATCCTGCTGGCCAACCTGCTCCCTCCTCCCGTCCCCAAAGCCGAGTGGCGTGCGATGATGGATGAGCTACGGGATACCTCTTGCCAGATGTATCAGGATGTAGTGCGTGGTAATCCCGACTTCATCAGCTACTTCGACCAAGCGACACCCATTAGCGAGCTGTCCAAGCTCCCTATCGGCTCTCGTCCGGCCAAGCGCCGTGCAGCCCCCACAGTCGACAGCCTACGTGCTATCCCCTGGATATTCAGCTGGAGTCAGAACCGCCTGATGCTCCCCTCGTGGCTCGGAGCAGGCGAAGCTCTACAGGAGGTTATCGATAAGGGCGGACTACCGCTACTGGAGGAGATGTACCAAGAGTGGCCTTTCTTCCGGACGCGTATCTCTATGCTCGAGATGGTCTATGCCAAGAGCGAAGCGCCCATCGCAGCCGCCTACGACCGTCGTCTGGTGGCGGACAATCTGCGTTACCTCGGTGAGGATATGCGTCGTCGCCTAGAGCGTGATACGGCTACTATCCTGGCTATCTCGCACGACAAGGTGCTGATGGATGATATTGGCGGGTCTTCGTCGGCTCAGGATGGCATTGCGTTGCGCAATAGCTTTATCCTACCGCTGAACTTCCTGCAGATAGAGCTATTGCACCGTGCCCGTACAGCAGAGACACCTAGCCTTGATGTAGACTTAGCCTTGATGGTTACTATATCGGGTATCGCAGCCGGCGTACGCAACTCGGGCTAGCCGAGCAGATAGACTCGAGCAAGGCATATCGAGTAAGAACGAGAGCTCGGAGCAAAAGTTTTACGACTTAGGCTCCGAGCTCTTGTGTATTCAAATAAAAGTA
>CAMBHQ010000134.1 GCA_945867245.1 uncultured Porphyromonas sp. | reverse complement strand
CACGAGCCGCGTGGGTGAGATACGTTGGGTCCGCATTGCCCTTCTCTGTCCCCATCTTCTTCTCGAAGAGTTCTCCTACCTCCTGGCGCTTGATGTGGATAGCGGGCATCACGATATGGCTAGGGTGGGCATCCATTAGCTGGAGTATGCGCTCGCCAAGGTCCGTCTCGATAACATCGATGCCACGTGCGAAGAGGTAGTCGTTTAGCTTACACTCCTCAGTGAGCATAGACTTACTCTTTACGAGCTTCTTGACGTTGTGCTTAGCCAGCAGCTCGTGTACAATGCGGTTGTGCTCCTCGGCATCTACTGCCCAGTGAACGACTACGCCATTAGCTAGGGCGTTCTTTTCGAACTGCTCGAGTAGACTGTCTAGATGCGTAACGTTGTAACGCTTGATATCGTGAGCCATCTGGCGCAGATCTTCCCACTCGGGGACCTGCTTGCTCATATTGTCTCTCTTTTGGCGAACGAACCAAAGGGCTTGATTGTGCCAGCTTGCACGCTCCATGTTCTCTAGGAACTTGGCAGCTGCTATAGAATGTGAAGTGCTCATAAGTTAGCTGCTAAGATTTCTACTGCGTGGATAGTCTTGATTGGATAGTTGTTGCGGTCGATAGCGCCCTGCATGTGCATCAGACAGCTGCTATCACTACCAGTGATGTATTCGGCACCTGTAGCCATATGGTCCTTAACCTTATCGTTACCCATGCAGGCGCTTACCTCAGGCTCTTCTACAGAGTACATACCCCCGAAGCCACAGCACTCGTCTATCTTGGATGGCTCTACCACCTCGATGCCTTCGACTAGCTCTAGTAGGGCGCGGATTTTATTCATATAGGGCATATTGCGCTCGCTAGGATTAGAGAGATGTAGCTCGCGTACGCCGTGGCAGCTGTTGTGGATGCTTACCTTGTGTGGGAACTTACTGGGCAGAGAAGTAATTTTAAGGTCGTCGTGTAGGAACTCGATCACGTCTTTGATGACACCTGGCGTCTTGCAGAGGTGCTTCTCTTCTTTGAGGATGTTGCCGTAGTTCTCCTTTACGAAAGCTACACAGCTAGCCGAGGGCCCAACGATGACATCAAAACCTTGGAATAAATCCTCGAAGCGTAGTGCGAGGTTCTTGGCCTGATGTTGGTAGCCAGCGTTCGCCATAGGCTGTCCGCAACATGTTTGATTGAGCGGATAGGTAACGTCTAGCCCTAGGGAGGTGAGAAGCTTGTAAGTAGCAATACCTACATTAGGATAAACTGCATTAACGTAGCAGGGTATGAATAATCCTACTTTCATACTAGTAAGTCTTATTAAGTGATACTGTCGAGATGTTATCTCATTAACCTGTTGCTAAGGTAATAAGTAATTATTAAATCATCAAGCCGTGGATTGAGGGTGATTTCGATAATGCGCCTTAATCTGTGGCTTTGTTGATATACTTGCGATCTAAGGGTATTGAAACTTGATATAAAATATTGTCTCTATAGAGTGTCAATGTCTTAAACGTGCAGTCGAAGGACTCCTAGGCTAAGTACTCGATGTTTCTTATTGGGTCTGCCTCTACACGCTCTAGCCGAGGACTTATAGCTTGATATCTTGCTGATGGACTTAGTGTCGCCTTAGTAGAGATATATTCTAGTACGCTAAGTCGAGTCGCGATGAGGATATAATAAAAACTAAGGCCCACGAAGGATATCCTTCGTGGGCCTTAGCTTTTTATTGTTGGTCTAGGGCTTATTCCTCTAGGAGGATCTCAAGCACCTTAGCAGCTGAGTAGGCCACAGGCGTACCAGGACCAAAGATAGCAGCAACACCTGCATTATATAGGAACTCGTAGTCCTGAGCAGGGATAACGCCACCAGCAGTTACTAGGATGTCGGGACGACCGAGCTTCTTGAGCTCCTCGATCACCTGTGGGATGAGCGTCTTGTGCCCTGCAGCGAGCGAAGATACACCCATCACGTGTACGTCGTTTTCCACAGCCTGACGAGCGGACTCGGCAGGAGTCTGGAAGAGAGGACCCATATCTACGTCGAAGCCACAGTCTGCATAGCCCGTAGCTACCACCTTGGCACCACGGTCGTGTCCGTCCTGACCCATCTTAGCGATCATGATACGAGGCTGACGACCTTCCTTCTCTGCGAACTTTTGTGCTAGTTCCTTAGCACGAGCGAAGTCTGAGTCCGCTCCTGATTCTGATGAATACACGCCGGAGATAGTTCTAATAACAGCTTTGTAACGTCCTACTACTTCCTCGCAAGCGTCAGAGATTTCTCCGAGAGACGCACGTACGGCTGCTGCCTTCACAGCGAGGTCTAGTAGGTTACCTTCCTTGGTCTTTACGCAGTGCGTAATAGCGGCTAGAGCCTTCTGCACCTCTTCTTCGTTACGCTCGCCACGTAGCTGGGTGAGGCGGTCGATCTGCTGTAGACGTACAGCCGTATTGTCGATTTCGAGGATATCGATAGGATCTTCCTTCTCTAGGCGATACTTGTTGATGCCTACGATTACCTGCTGACGAGAGTCGATACGCGCCTGTGTGCGGGCTGCGGCTTCCTCGATACGCATCTTGGGTAGACCTGTCTCGATAGCCTTAGCCATACCACCCATGCTTTCTACTTCCTGGATGTGTGCCCAAGCCTTGTGCATCAGTTCGTCCGTGAGCGCCTCTACGTAGTAAGAACCAGCCCATGGGTCGATCTCCTTACATACCTGAGTCTCTTCCTGAATGTAGATCTGGGTATTACGGGCAATACGAGCCGAGAAGTCTGTGGGCAGAGCGATAGCTTCGTCCAGAGCGTTGGTGTGCAGAGACTGCGTGTGTCCGAGGGCTGCACCCATGGCTTCGATACAGGTACGACCAACGTTGTTGAATGGGTCCTGCTCCGTCAGCGACCAACCTGAGGTCTGGCTGTGCGTACGTAGCGCCAGAGACTTGTCGCTCTCTGGGTTGAACTGCTTCACAATCTTCGCCCATAGACAGCGTGCTGCACGCATCTTGGCGATTTCCATGAAGTGGTTCATACCGATAGCCCAGAAGAATGAGAGGCGAGGTGCGAACTTATCTACAGGGATGCCGGCGGCAATACCAGCCTTGAGGTACTCGAGACCGTCTGCAAGCGTGTAGGCCATCTCGATGTCTGCTGTAGCCCCTGCCTCCTGCATGTGGTAACCAGAGATAGAGATCGAGTTGAACTTAGGCATATTCTGCGACGTGTACTCGAAGATGTCGGCGATAATGCGCATAGAGAATTCGGGTGGGTAGATATACGTATTACGCACCATGAACTCCTTGAGGATGTCGTTCTGGATAGTACCAGCCATTTCCTCGAGCTTAGCACCCTGCTCTAGACCTGCGTTGATGTAGAAAGCCATCACAGGTAGCACAGCGCCGTTCATCGTCATCGATACAGACATCTTATTGAGAGGTATCCCGTCGAAGAGTACCTTCATATCCTCTAGCGAGCAGATAGATACACCAGCCTTACCTACGTCACCTACTACGCGGTCGTGGTCGGCATCGTAGCCACGGTGTGTAGCTAGGTCGAAGGCCACTGATAGACCCTTCTGACCTGAGGCTAGGTTACGGCGATAGAAGGCGTTAGACTCCTCAGCCGTAGAGAAGCCAGCGTACTGACGGATCGTCCAGGGGCGCATAGCGTACATGCCGCTATAAGGACCACGGAGGAAGGGGGGCAGACCAGAGGCGTACTCTAGGTGTTCCATACCCTCTAGGTCGGCAGCCGTATATACGGGCTTCACGAGGATTTGCTCGGGCGTACGCCATAGAGAGTCGTTGCTCTGCGTAGCTGCCCATGCTGCAGCGTCGCTCTTGGCAAAGCCTGCAGACTTGATGTCGATGTTCTTATATTGTGGTTTCATCTTACCTTCTATCTATTAGTTAATGCCAAGTACTTGGTTAAAGCCGCGGAGCGTCTCTAGTACATTGCTCTTCACGTTGATGAAGTTGGTGATACCTACAGCCTTGAGGTCATCAGTGCAAGCAGGAGCACCAGC
>CAMBHQ010000133.1 GCA_945867245.1 uncultured Porphyromonas sp. | reverse complement strand
AGCGACTGATGTAGGGATTGAGGCGAATGCTCTCGCTGGCATCCTCGGCGGCCCCGTTGTAATCCTCGAGGCTAATCTTAGCTATCGAACGGTACAGATAAGGCTCGGCCAACCATGGACGTGTATCGATGGCACGGTTGAAGTAACCTATCGACACCACATAATCATTGAAGTATAGGGCATTGCGCCCTATAGAGATCACATGCTCGACATCTATCTGCGCCCTCAGGGCTGTCGATAGGCCGAGCATTAGGCACAATATGAGTAGTCGGAGTATCTGTCTTGTCATAAGCGTAGAACGAATAAACAAAGATACATATTATCTGTGGAGCTCGCTGGGGTCGCCCTAGCTCCCAGAACGCCATAAGCCCCTAGACGAAGCGCTCGTCTAGGGGCTTATAAGGCTCGGGGGCTCTTAATCTCGCCGAATCAAGATATGCCGTGCTTGGTCGGCACGCAGGGCTATCGCAGTATTTCGGACCACGTAGGCTGTGGGATTGCCCATCGGACTCGCTAGGTCGATGGCAATCGTACTACCACGGACGAAGCCTAGGTCCATCAGGCGACGACGCATGGCCCCGAGGCAGGCAGGCGACAAGCCCACTATCGTGGCCTGCTCTCCGAGTCCTAGGCGTGTCAGGCGCTCTGTCTTCTGAGCCTCTACGACCTCTGAGCTACTGGGCTGTAGCTTCGCTAGGTTGAGGCTTTGTAGCGCTGCTAGAGGTAAGATACAGTCCTCACCCTCTAGAGTGATGCTCAGCTCGTGATGCTGGGCCGAACGTATCTGTATGATACAGCCCTGCGCCAAGCCTATGCGATGAATAAGACGAAAACAGTCCGCATCATCATCCTCTATATGCAGGACTCTATACCACTCACCGACACGAGCCTCGGCACTCGCCTCTCGCTCATTGCGGGGGATAACGTTACCCGCGGTGGGGATGGGGTCGCCGTGTGGGTCCCAAAGTGGGTTGCGCAGGAGCTTGGCGATACGCTCCTGCTCCTCGGCACTGAGCTTATGCTCCATCTCCTCGGCACGCTGATGCCATTCCTCTGGGCTATAACCCGAGTGCTCTGCCAAGTACTTCTCGTAGATGCGGTGCGCTCGTACTAAGCGCAGGGCGCACTCCCGCCCCGTCGCCGTTAGGCGCAGGGGCTCGGTAGCCACTAGCCCCTCTAGGACGAGCTGTCCTAGGATAGTAGGGAGCGCTCGGCGTGATATACGGGCCTGCTGACGGATGTGCTCGAGTAGCTCGTCCGTAGCACAGACGAGGCCGTAGTGATAGAGCGCCTTGAGGAAGTCCTCGCGCTGCTCACGCTCACGCTCGTCCTGCCTACGACGCAGACGAGACTGCAAGCGACGGATTAACTTAGGCATACCCATAATCTCTGGCTTACTTTGACTACCGAGGCCTAGTGTACGCTCTCGCCCTCTACCTGCTCGTCCTGTGGTATAGGCTCTGTAGAGAAGATTACGCTGGTAGCTCCGAGCGTGAAGACGTCCCCATTGCTGAGGTTGTAGTATTCCTTAGGACCGAGGATATTGCCCCCGACGAAAGTCCCCACATGGCTATCGTGGTCCATCAGTGCCCATACAGGCTGCCCTTGCTTCGTCAGGCTCACCTTGATAATGCAGTGGTGGCGGTCCATCGATGGGTCGCCTGTGATAATAGGGATATCCGTCTGAGTATCCTTATTACGTCTGCCGATATGGTTGAGGCCCTTACGCAGGGGGAAATACTGCTTGTAGCCGAAGACATTCTCCAGCACAATGATATGCCCCCAGTTGGCCTCGGACTTTTGAGACTCTTCGCTCGTCTCGGACTTGCTCCTGAGCCTAATGCGTAGCTGATGGGTACAGCTTGGGCAGACGATAGATTGGCGCTCCTCTCCTCGTTCTCTCAGCTCCCTAAGACGTACGTCCGAGAGTACTATCGCTTCGTCGCACTTAGGGCAAAATATCTTTTTCATCCTTGGTCTATGTCTTACTTACTTGCGGTGGTCTGCATAGCTGGGCTAAGCACCTGATTATAGCGCTGCCTATCCCCCAGATACTCGTCGGCAGTCTGCACTACTTTGTCGCTGATGATTTCCCGCTCGATAACGCCTCGGCGGTAGTAGTAGCGGGAGATAATAGCGGTATTGAGGTACTGCTCTACCGAGGGGCGTAGCGCCTCTAAGTCCTTATGGAGATTAGGCTCTAGAGCAACCTTTAGGCTATCCATCAGAGCTGCCGAGCGCTTGAGGTGTCCCTCAAACTCGGCTAGCTCTCTTAGCTTATCTAGCATCTTGAGGCTCTGGCGGTCGTAGTCGAACTTCCGGCTCTCCAGCATCTGCGCAAAGTCCTTGTAGTCGGCATCGCTAATCCTAAAAGATTTGGGCGACGCAATGCTTGCGTGGCGCTGCGTGTATGAGGTAACCCAGTCGAAGACATCGTTATTGTAGCCGAGGTAATAAATCATCGTGGGCAGACTATCACGCTTGGCCTCTACGTCGGGCAGAATGCCCCCTGCATCACGCACGGGGCGCCCCTTGCTGGTATGGAAAAGCGCACGCAGGCTATCGGGCGTCTCCTGCACGCCACGGCCCTCGCGTGCCTCGTGGTAGTCGAGACGTTGGATACAGCGACCACTAGGGATATAGTACTTGGCGGTCGTTAGCTTGAGCGTGCCATCGTGCGGGAGCTGTAGCGTAGACTGCACTAGCCCCTTGCCATAGCTCTTCTGCCCGATGACTACCGCCCTATCGAGGTCCTGCAGAGCACCCGCCACGATTTCGCTAGACGAGGCACTGCGTCCGTCAATGAGGACGACCAGAGGCATCTCGGTGTCGATAGGCTTGGTCCTGGTACGATAGCTCTCATTGAGCTTGGCATCCGCACGCCCCTTGGTGCTCACCACGACTGTCCCCTCGGGGACGAACATACTAAGGATCTTGACAGCTTCGTCCAGTAGACCTCCGCCATTCTCGCGCAGGTCGAGGACGAGGCCCTTAATCTTGTGTCGCTCACGTAGCTCTAGATAAGCCTTACGTACCTCGCTGGCAGCACTATTGGTAAAGCTAGTGAGGGCAATATAGCCATTGCCTGCGGGGGTCGTACCATAATACGATACGGGGCTAACGACTATCTTGCGTCGGACGAAGTCAATACGCCTAGGCTTAGCCTCGCCCATGCGCTGGATGAGGATGCTAATCTTGGTCCCAGGAGCACCTTTTAGCGCTGCACTTACGACCTCACTCGTAGACTTGCGGTAGTCCTTGCCATCTATCTCGAGGATAATATCTCCGGCACGCAGTCCTGCCTGCGTAGCGGGCATACCCTCCATAGGTTCGTTTATCAGTACCGTACTATCGGGCCGTTGGCTGATGATAGCCCCTATACCTCCGTATTCGCCTGTCGTCAGGAGCTTGAGTTTGTCGTTATCCTCCTTGCTATAGTATTCGGTATAGGGGTCTAGGCTCTGTAGCATAGCATCTATGCCCTGACGGCTAAGGCGCTGCATATCCACAGTATCTACGAAATATCGGTCGAGCATCGCCATAGAGGCCCCCATAATATCTAGGGCCTTGGCATAAGCCTGCTTATTGGCGCTCTTCTGTGCGCCTAGGGGGAGCCCCCCAGCGAATAGTAGCCCTAGGGCTACGATGTATCTCTTCATCTCCTTTTGTTTGATATATATAGTACACAAAGATACAACACCTAGCGCAATAGAGCTGATATCGGTCAATTGTCTTGTCCTTAGCCCGCTATACTCCTTAGCAAGGCCGAGTGCCTCCGCTCTGACTCCAGCGAGGCATAGGCTCAACAAAATAGCAAGGCGAAGGTATTATCCCTATACGAGACTAAACAGAAAACTGCTAGCCCATATCCACACTACCTGAGGATGATGCTTATGCGCCTATTAGGTCGCCACTTGCCCGCCTAATAGGTCGCCACTTGTCCGCCTATTAGGTCGCCATTTGCCCGCCTATTATGTCGCCACTTGTCCGCCTATTAGGTCGCCACTTGTCCGCC
>CAMBHQ010000132.1 GCA_945867245.1 uncultured Porphyromonas sp. | reverse complement strand
AGTCGCTATGAGCTTCATCATCTGGATTAAGGTATCTACGGACCTCTTCCAGTTCTGGGCCTTGCTCTATGTCTTCAGAGACGAGGAGCTGCTCGGCCCCTCTTTCCGCAGAGGCTTGATTGCTAAGATTCAGCACTAATCCCACACTATGAGCAAACGTATTGCCTACTGCATCCCAGGCCTGTATAACTCGGGGGGGATGGAGCGCGTCCTGAGCGTCAAAGCGAACTACCTCGCCCAGGCTGGCTACGAGATACATATCATCACGACCGACCAGATGGGGCGTAGCATCTACTTCCCACTCGACGAGAGGATACAGACACACCACTTAGACCTAGACTACGAAGGGAGCAACGGCGGCCCCCTGCACCGCAAGGTCTGGGCCTTCCTCAGCAATCAACCACGCTACAGGCGTCTACTTACTGAGCTACTCGAGCGCATACAGCCGGATATAACCATATCCATGTTTGGGCACGAGGCGAGCTTTCTGCCTGATATCAAGGCTGGCGGGCGCAAAATCCTAGAGTACCACTTCTCCAAGCTCAAGCGCCTACAATATGGGCGCACAGGCTTGTGGGGACTGATAGACCGCTGGCGCACCCATAAGGACGAAGCTGTCGTGCGTCGCTACGACCACTTCGTCGTCCTGACCGAGGAGGACAAAGCCCTCTGGGGCGAGGTCCCTGGCATCTGCGTGATACCTAACCCGAAGCCTTTTGAGACGACAGAGCTTACCACGACAGAGCATCGCCAAGTGCTCGCTGCGGGGCGCTATTGCCATCAGAAGAACTTCGAGGAGCTCCTCTATATATGGCAGGAGCTGGCCCCTAGATACCCCGACTGGAAGCTCGCTATCTACGGCAATGGCGAAGACCGCCCCAAGCTAGAGGCCCTCGCCCGAGAGCTGCAACTAGGTGCGAGCCTAGAGCTAGCTATGCCTACTACACAGATGCACGAGGTCTATCTACAGAGCAGTATCTATGCTATGACCTCACGTTACGAAGGCTTGCCGATGGTACTTATCGAGGCGCAGACGATGGGTTTGCCTATTGTGTCCTATGCCTGCAAATGTGGGCCACGTGACATTATCCACGAGGGGCAGGACGGCTACGTCCTAGAGGAGGGCGATAGAGCGGGCTTCGCTACTGCCCTGAGCCGTCTGATGGACGATGCCGAGCTACGCCAGTGTATGGGTCGTTCGGCTCGGGAGGCTTCGGCCCGCTACGACCTCGAGCGCATCATGCAGCAGTGGCTATTGCTCCTAAGCTAAAGCGTTAGCTCTGTTGGCCTCTCTCAGAACGCAATCCCGCACGTCCAGGGCTGTCGCTCTTGATACGAGATTGAGCACTACGCCGAAGACTGGGAGGATAGTATCAAGACCATCTATCGCAAGCTCTCAGGCGATACCACAGACTACGACCTCCCCGCACACGATACACTAAACCGAGTTGTCAGCCCAGCCCCGACGTCCCTTGTGGACGCTGGGGCTTTTTGCGTATTCGGGGGCTGTTGCGTAGCGCCTAGTGTCCTGCTACCAATCCTTAGGCGAGGTCTCGAAGTGGCCTCTCCTTTGTTTTGCCTTATCTATAGTGTGGTAGCTTTCGTCTATGGGTGGGGGGCGTTTGGAGTCCATTGATTAAAAAATAATTAAATTTGTGCCCCGATAGGACACGGACACCCTGGAAGGTGTCGTGTATTCTAGTGAGAGGCTTAAGATTGATTATTCGAACAGAATTGATATGAAAAAAAAGTTTAAGGATTATGAGGCGCCGACTGTCGAGGTATGGCGACTAAGGCACGGGATGAGTGTGCTAAACTATCTCTCTACAGGTGGAGATGTTATCGATTTGGTACCCGGAGACGGCGAGCTCATTGGGGACGAGTGGGATGAATATGTAGACTAAAAAGAAGAGTAAGACGAAAATGAAAAAGATATATACGATAGCACTCCTGCTGGTGGCCATGTTAGGTGGTGTTAGCTGTAGCCAGGACGAACTGGCTCAGACCGAGCAGACCGCTACTGTGGCTAAGCCTCAGGGCGAAGTGCTTACCATTGCTATTGACTCGGAGTTTGAGTTCTCTCAGCAGCCAGGCGACGAAGAGACGGCCCGTAGCCTGCAGCTAGGGCGAGATACTCAGGGTATCCCCCATATAAAGCTACCTACAGGCGAGAATACGCTACTGCGTGTTTTCCTACGTAAGATTGGGGGGACCAGCGCTAGCACGACAACGGCCTATGTGCCCGCCAAGGTAACCTACAATGCTGCGACTAGTCGATATCGCATCGAGGCTAAGGGACCCGTGCAGCTACAGTCAGCTGATGATAGCTTTGACCAGGGCGAGTGGTATATCTCAGCGATTTGGGATGGTGCTACTACTGCGCCCAGCTCGTATAGTAGCGAGGCGCAGCGTCTAGGGCATACACTGACTGCTCTACAGCCTATCAATGCCAAGAATGTAACGATGGATAACCCTCAGAATGTGCGGGTACCTGTAGTTGCTAACTGGACGCGTATAGAAAACATAAAGGGGGGGAAGACTCTGACGGGGCTTGACCTCGTGTTCCGCCCTAAGGGGATATTGCTCGCTTTCGACCTATCCAATGAGACAATCTATCCGATAGAGATTAACAGCGTGACTGCTAACTTCTCGGGTTTTGCCGTAGACGGTCGACTCTCGGTGGAGAATGTAACAGATGCGGACCTCAGAGCTGGTGCTAGCCTGCCACTGCGAAATTCGAGCAATACAGAGCAGTTTATCACGCCCGAGTCGGTAACGCTACAGCCCTTCCAGGTACAGACCTCGCCCGTATATCTCTGGCTATATCCACAGGATGGAGCTACTTCAGGCCACGGCATCAGCTTCTCTTTCGCAAGCGCTAAGCGAAATGCTCTGGACCCGACCCTTAGCGAGCAAGACCGCTTCGGTGACACCGGCTGGAAAAGCGACCTCCAGGACTTCTACAAGGTAGACTATACGTTCGAGAGGCTACCTGTGGATGGTACTTACTTCCGGAAGGCGCTCCCCCTACAGTCTCAGCTGACGATTACTGAGTACTATATACAGAACTACCAGAATACTGCCTATGGCTACGTAGAGATTTATAACCCCAATGTACGCCCTGTAGTCCTAGAGAACTATGCCTTGATCCGTATCCTCGATGGCGAAAACTATGGTGGTACGCAGCAAGGACACTATTATCCTATGGTAACGAGTATTCTGGATACCTCGGGGCAAACACATAAGACCTCTGTCCTCTCGCTCGGCATGAAGCCTGGGCCCTCGCCTTGGGTGCCTAATAGCCTAGGGATCAACAGCAAGGCTGATATAGCTGCAGGTGCCCCTGCTGCCCCTATGTCTGAGAGCTATAACCGCCCAGAGCAGGTACGTTTCGTCCTCCAGAAGCCCACATACAATAAGGATGGCAAGTACACCCTAGAGGGCGGTAAGACGATGCTGGTACTGCTAGCCGGATATATGCAGGGGGGGACGCTTACACAGCCTGGCAACAATAATGTCTATGCTCTGCCAGAGTACACCGAACAGGCCTTCACCAAGGGCTATTGCCAGTATGTGGTAGCACTCAACAACCCCGAGGCGGGCTCTACAGGTACCAGCTGGAGAGATCTCTCTACTGGGATTACGAATATCAATGAGCTTGATGCCTTTGCCCTAGTGCAGAAGCACCACGGAGACCAAAAACGTCGTCGTGGGGTAGACGCTACCAGCCTCACCAGCCTAATGTACCTCGGTAATGGGGACTGGCCTTTTTACCGAAACAATGCCGCTGCTGGTGATACGCATTTCCGTGGGCGTACCGCATCTCAGCATACCTCAGACTCGGAGTTCCATACCTATCGTCAGTACTATATTGCTCGTCTAAATCTAAATCCGTCTAAAGAAACTAGCAATAGAGTGGACCTACCTGATCCTATAGTGCGTGCGGATGGACAGAAGGAGATACAGTTGCCTAGCAAGGTTGTCTCCCCTGGTGTACGTCGCTACGTCGGCAATAC
>CAMBHQ010000131.1 GCA_945867245.1 uncultured Porphyromonas sp. | reverse complement strand
TTGTATCTCGGGCATAAACAAAAACGATTATGACCAAGGAAACAAAGACCACCCTAGCAGCTCCACGCCGGAGCTTCACAGAGCTCGAGCGTATGGCGCTCGTGCAAGAGTACCTCCGCTGTCGCGGAAGCATCAGCGCCTCAGCTTTCGCCCGTAGCAAAGGCTTCGGCCGCAGCGCCCTCTACAATTGGCTTCGAGCCTACACTTCTATATCAGAAGAGTTTAAGTTACCTTTGCAGGAACACTTAGACACCATGAAAGAAGAAATACAAGACCTCGCCCAGCTCCAAGCCGAGCTAGCACGCCTCCGCCAGGAATGTCGCAACCTGAAAGAGAGCCTTGAGCTTGCCAACGACAAGAATGAAGTCTTAGAAGCACTTATCTATGTTACCGAGCAGCAGCTGGGCTACAGCCTAAAAAAAAAGCCTGGACACAAGCGGTAAACCGACTAACAAGTGATAGGGGGTGGAAGGTAGAACAAGCCTGTAAGATATTAGGAATGAGCAGGCAAGCTTACTACCAATCTCGTAGTCGCTCCGAGCAGCGACAGATATCCGAGCGGGAATTAGTACGTGCCATCATGGATATTCGCTCCTGCGACCCACGCATCGGAGCTGTAAAGCTCTGGCTTATGCTCAAGCATACTTTCGAAGGCAATCTCTACGGACGAGACCGCCTTATCGACTTTATGCATCGCTACGGCTTGATGCTCAAGCGCAAACCTCGTATCCATACGACCAACTCGAACCACCGCTATCGCAAGTACAAGAACTGCATCAAAGAGCTAGAGGTAAAAAAGGCTAATCAGCTTTGGGTCAGCGATATTACCTATATCCCTATCGACGGTCAGGTGCTGTATCTGCATCTCGTTACAGATACCTATTCGCGCCGTATTATGGGGGCAGAGTTGGCACCTAGCCTGCATGCCGAGCATAGCCTAACGGCCCTGGAAAAGGCGGTTAGTGTAGCTACTCCGGAAGCACTCCGAGGGAGTATTCACCACTCGGACAGAGGTTGCCAGTACTGCAGTTACGACTACACTGGCAGGCTCAAAGAACTCGGTATGAGCATCAGTATGACAGAGGATTCGAACCCCACGGATAATGCTATTGCTGAGCGTGTTAATGGCGTGATTAAATATGCCCTAGAGGCTGAGCTAAAGGCTTGCAAGGGCCTCGAAGAAGCCCGCAAGTTAGTATATGATTACATTGTATTCTACAACGAAAGGCGCCCTCATATGAGCCTCGATAATAAGACCCCACTCGAGGCTTATTGCGAAGTAGGTAAGCAAAGAAAGCGATGGAAAGGACGTAACCCACAAGGCTCTAGCGCTTTAAGCCTACAAAGTTAGCCCGCCCTAGGAACGCCCGCAAGGGTAAACGGAGCGTGCAAGCACGCCCTTGCGGGTGTTCGACGGGCAGGCTAATGGGTACATGTAGACTTAAAGCCCTAAAAAAGTGGTAGGGGCTAAGCCACGAAAGCTCAGACTACTAAGCATTTAACGAACAAAATATCTAGCAATAAACTTCGAACTTATGAGTGTACTAAAGCCCAACATCAGTATCTTTGCCCTCGTAAAACAAGGGACTGTCTACGCTTTCAGTACGCATCCCAAGAGAATGTAAATACTATCAGTCCGACTACGCCCCAAACTGTCAACATATTTCAGGAAAAGACACCTTGATGGCAAGCCGGGCTTATTCGCAGAGTTCACTAATTTAGTGTACACCTGTCCACTAGTTAGTGTACACTTGTTCACCTAATAGGCGGGGAAGTCGTTGCCTACCGAGTAGATGTTGGGCTGTGTATCGCCCCCTCTAAATACAGCACCCTCGCAGGCTTGATGCTAGTGCATCGTCCCTGCGAGGGTGCGCTACTGCTATAGATCGAACTTAGACGGGGCGTACATCCTCTCTGCGGCTCTTGGGCGTTAGGTGGAGCTGGTTGCTATCCTCGCTGTTGCGTACGCCTAGGGCTACGGCTACGAGTACACGATACTTCTGTAGGCCTAGTTCCTCGGTGAAGGCCTTAGTGTCTATGCCTTCCATCGTCGTCGAGTCTATCTGCATCATAGCCGCCCCCGAGAGCAACACGCCCAGGGCGATATATACTTGTCTAGATAGCCAGCCCATTACGGCCTCTTCGCCTAGTGGTGCTAGGCCCTTGCGGTAGTAGTCGGCTGCGTAGGGGTGCATATCGGCTAGGCGCTCTTCCTCGAAGGTCTTGGCGTCCTTGTACACACACAGGACCACTAGGTGGCTAGCATTGCGAATCTTGTCTGCATTGAAGTGTGCATGGTCGGCTAGGCGGTCTTTGGTATCGGCATCGTCGATGAGGGCGAAGCCCCATGGCTGCGAGTTAATAGAGCTAGGCGCTAGGCGTAGGCTCTCCATGAGCTCGGCGATACGTGCATCATCTATCTTTTGGCTAGAGTCGTACATCTTGGTCGTGTAGCGGCTCTGCATGGCTTCTACGAATTTCATCTTGTTTGCTTATTGTTAAAGTAACAGAGAAGGAACAGCTGTAGAGGACCTTTTGTTCGGCTACATATACCCCCCCCCCTTGCTAGCAAGATGAGGGTCAAACTATGGCGAATACATACCTAACTCTTGGTATTTTTATTGTCTCTATCAATGCTTTGATGCTCCTTCGCTACCTTTGTGGAGGCATGATGCTTAATTGGCCATGTAGTATTCAGATTTTAACCAAAACACTATAGATATTATGAGTAGACAATTATCACTTTGCTTGCTAGCTGGGGCAGCCACCTTTGCTGTGCCTGGCATCGAGCTAGTAGCACAGCGTCCCAGTGATGCTAATATCACGGGGCATGTCGTCGATGCTCGGACGGGCGAACACCTGCCGGGTATCACTATTGCCATCAAAGGCTCTACCTTCGGGACTGCCACGGATAATACGGGGCACTTCGCGCTGCGCCATCTGCGTCCCGGTCGTATCATCCTCATCATGCGTGGTATGGGCTATCAGAGCCAAGAGCGCGAAGTCGAAGTTATCTCGGGCAAGACCCTGGAGGTTAATTTCGATGCTCAGGAAGATAATACCCGCATCGATGAGGTCGTTGTCTCTGCCAGTCGTCAGGCTACACTACGCCGCCTGTCTCCGGCTCTCGTGAATGTAGTAGATGGCAAGACCTTCGAGTCAGCTAATGCCAATAACCTAGCTCAGGGCCTTATCTTCCAACCTGGCGTACGTGTGGAGAACAACTGTCAGAATTGTGGCTTCAACCAAGTGCGTATCAATGGCCTCGATGGTCGCTACTCGCAGATCCTCATCGACAGCCGCCCCATCATGAGCTCGCTCGCTGGTGTCTACGGCCTTGAGCAGATACCGACGAATATGATTGACCGTGTGGAGGTCGTACGTGGCGGTGGCTCGGCGCTCTTCGGCTCCTCGGCTATCGCCGGGGTAGTCAATATTATTACCAAGGACCCTACGAATAATAGTGTGAGCTTTAGCGAGTCTCTAGGTCTTACGGGCTTCCGTAGTGTGGATAATAACGTAGGCTTCAATGCCTCTGTCGTTACCGATGACGCCAAGGCAGGGGCGATGCTCTTCGGGCAGAGCCGCTACCGCAAGGAACACGATATCAATGGCGATGGCTATAGCGAGCTATGGCGCCTCGATGGACGCTCGCTCGGCTTCCGAGGCTATATCCGCCCTACGGAGCTATCACGTCTCACTGCCGAGATGCATACGATGCAGGAGGACCGTCGCGGGGGCGACCATCTGGACTGGCCCGACCACGTGGCAGGCGTGAGCGAGAGTACCAAGCACTCAGTCTATAGCGGTAACCTCAAGTACGACCTATATTCGCGTGACTATAAGAGCCATCTGCAATTCTACGGCTCGGCACAGTACGTCTATCGTGGTAGCTACTACGGAAGCATAGGCGAGCCTACGGCCAAATATACCGATGGAGAGGAGATGAAGTGGGACACACGTACAGGGACGCTCCTACCTAAGGGTACAGAGGTGTCAGACTTCGTAACTAAGCCTGCTGGTAGCCTTGGTTTACCTGTACATACTAGCGACTTCG
>CAMBHQ010000130.1 GCA_945867245.1 uncultured Porphyromonas sp. | reverse complement strand
ACGCTTACTACCATCGCTCTCGCCACGCTCCTTGGAGCCACGTTCCTCGGTTTCGTCTATCTCGGCGACATGCTCGTAGTAGTCCAGTAGGCGACGAAACTCCATAAGCATTAGGCGACGCAGTAGCTCCTCCTTATCTAGCCAGTCGAGCTTGTGCATAATCGTGGGGAGTATGCCCTCTAGTGTAGCATCCTCGGCCACGTCTACACGCTCTAGGCGGTCAGCTAGGTTAAAGAGTTGCTTCTCGCAGATTGCCTGACCTGTGGGTATGCTGACGCGTTCGATTTTGGCATTGATGATTTTCTCTATCTCACGTAGTTTACTTCGTTCGCGGCTATGGCAGATAGCGATGGATAGCCCCGTTTTGCCGGCACGGGCGGTACGGCCCGAGCGGTGTGTGAAGCTGGCAATATCATCGGGCAGACCATAGTGAATAACGTGTGTGAGGTCATTTACATCGAGTCCGCGTGCTGCTACGTCTGTGGCTACGAGAATCTGTAGGTTGCGTATGCGGAAGCGCTGCATCACATAGTCGCGTTGGGCTTGGCTAAGCTCTCCGTGGAGCGAGTCTGCGTTGTAGCCGTCCTTGATAAGGGCATCGGCGATCTCCTGTGTTTCCTTGCGTGTGCGACAGAATACTATGCCATAGATGTTGGGGTAGTAGTCTGCGATGCGCTTTAGGGCGAGGTACTTGTGTCGGGCCGATACCATATAATATATGTGCTTGATATTGGCGTTCCCTTCGTTCTTATTGCCGACCACTATCTCCTTAGGTTGGTGGAGGTAGCGCTTGGCGATATTCGCTACTTCGCGGGGCATAGTAGCCGAGAATAGTAAGAGATGGCGTTCGCTGGGCACAGCGCTTAGGATGCTCTCGATGCTCTCGGTAAAGCCCATGTTGAGCATTTCGTCGGCTTCGTCGAGGACGACAGTCGCTACCTCGTCGAGGCGTGCTACGCCACGCTCCATTAGGTCTATTAGGCGTCCGGGGGTGGCGACGATGATTTCTACGCCACGTTTGAGTACACGTATCTGCGCCTCGATACTACTGCCACCATAGACGGGCAGTATGCGTACGTTGTCTAGGTACTTGCTGTACTCGGCTAGGTCGTCGGCTATCTGTAGGCAGAGCTCTCGGGTAGGGCAGAGGACGAGGGCCTTAGGTTGTCCGCTGGGGTTGCCCCCCGAGGCTAGCCCTTGCAATAGGGGTAGGCCGAAGGCAGCTGTTTTGCCTGTGCCTGTCTGTGCGAGGGCTACCAAATCAATGGGTTCGCCTAGGAGGTAAGGGATTACGGCCTCCTGTACGGGCATAGGTTGTTCGTAGCCTAGCTCCGTTACAGCCTGGCAGATGGGGGCTATGAGCCCCAGTTCTGTAAATGTCTTCAAGTTCTATATCATTGACATGGGACCAAAGCACAGCCCCATGCCATGCGAATACCCATATACTTGGGTTAAAACAGGCTAGAAGGGGCAAAGGTTTGATTTATGCGGAAAATAATTTGTTAGCCCTTATCCTGTGGCAATGCCGAGGCTCTGATGGCGTTGGGGCGAGCTGTGTTGTAAGGGACCGAGCCCTAGTCTCGCAAATCACGAAGTGAGTACTATATCAGGCAATGGCTGCAGCAAGTGAGACTATTGTACAGACTCTAGAGGAACTAAACATTCCAACTGGTATTTTCGAGAGTCCCAAGCCTATGGGACTGACACCGGAGCAAGAGGACTCGAATGAAAGAATACTACAGAGGATATATTTTCCTCACTAGAGCGGAGAGCCTGCTCTAGTAGCTTGTCTTAATGCGCATGGTTATGCCCTGCATTAGGCGTTAGGGTGGCATTGACGAAGAAGGCCCCCGAGAGGACAAAGGACGCATCCTTAGGGACATCCTCTACGAAGCTAATGGCTGTATAACCTAGGGCCGAGGCTCCACGTATAACTTGCACACGTCGGAAGCGATGGCCGTCCTCGGCATGGATATGGTCTGTACGTGTGTCTGTATGTTTATTAGCCTCTATGGTGGCCTCTGCTTGGGTGTTGGTCTTGGCGCTGTCCTGAGCCGTATGATCGTGCTCATGGCTGTGGGCTGGGTCATCACTAAGCTGTAGGAAGACGTAGTCTTTGCCCTCGTAATTGACGATGGCCTCATCGGGAAGGGCTGGGGTAAGCACTTCGCCGATGCTAATTAGTCCGGTAGTACTCATACCGTCAATCAGCCCTGTGGGGCGTCCCTCTAGACTACAGTGTACGGCTATGGTGCGGCTACCAGACTCGAAAGTCCCGCCTATGGTATGGATAATAGCATCGTATTCTTCGCTCGGGTTGTTGGTAAGGCGGAAGTGTATCTTTTGTCCTACTTTGAGCTTAGGTAGGTCTTGCTCGTAGACATTGAGGTCTAGGTGTAGGGCTTCGTTATTGATAACCGAGCATATGGGCGTCGAGGGGTCTACATAGGCTCCGACCTGTACATTGAGCTCGCCCACTACTCCACTTACGGGACTCGCTATGCTGATGCTACTGCGGAGGTTCTCGATGCTCAGTTTGTCGGGGCTAATGCCCATAAGGCGTAATTGCTGTGCTAGAGAGGCACGACGACTACGTAGAGCCCCTAGCTCCGCTTGGGCGCTCTGTAACTGCTTGCCGATGCCGGCCTCGCTATGCTGTAGAGCTTCTTGTCTACGTAGCTCCTGCTCGGCGTAGACAAGGCGACTCTTGGTCGTTAGGTACTCCTCCTGCATCTGTACGAACTGCGGGTTGCTAATAATGGCAATAGCCTGCCCACGCGCCACACGTTGCCCTTGATGTACGAGGAAGCGTTGCACCACGCCTCCGTATAGACTGCTGACGAAGCCCTTGTCGCTATTGGGGACTTTCAGCATGCCATTGGCTCGGATGGTAGCACTTAGTTCTTTGTACTCTAGCTTACCTATACGTATGCCGGCAGCTTTTAGGTTGTCGTGGCTCAGGAAAGCCTGCTCGCTGTCTGTACTTTCCTCGCTATGGGCCTCAGTTTGCTCTGTCTGTTGCTTATTGCTCTGGCAGCTAGGTAGTCCGCAGAGGAGCGTTAACCCAAGGCTATATAGGCATAGTAGCTTTATGTTTCTGTTCATGTTGTTCGGGGGGCTTATTCGGTGGTATGTGCTTGCTTCGTCTGTGTGCTGTGGCCTAGGAGGGCACTTAGCTTGGCTTTTAGTATATGGCAGTTGTATAGCGCATCGAGGTGCTTACGCTCGGTGGCTATGTAGAGCTCTATGCTACGGGCTAGCTCGGTATAGCTGGCCTCTCCGGCACGATAGGCAGCTTCGCTAGCGCTGAGCATCCGCTGGGCTTGTGGCAAGCCTTCGTCTCGGTAACGCTCGTAGGCCGTGAGGCTTTGGCGTAGCTCCTGTGCTAGTGCTGTGCCGAGCTCTTGTAGCTCCTGTAGGGTAGCTATATAGTCGAGCTCCTCGGCGCGTAGCTTCTCAGCTTGGGCTTTTCGCTTGGCTCTATTGGCCCTGAATGATATCGGGATATTGACCCCTAAGTTAATCGAATGAAAGCGTCTACTGGGGCCGAGCCATTGCTCCTGTCCTTGGATGAGGTGCGTCCCGATGATAGATTGATTGGTGTAGCCTAGCACGAGCTCGGGCAGCTGCTCTGCACGCAGCAATAAGCCCTCTGCACGGGTCTGCTCTACAGCACTCGCCGCTCGCTCGGCCTCGGGGCTATGGGCTATGTTTGTCTCTACACTGAGGCAGAGGGCTAGGGCCTCGGCTCGCTCTCGGGCATCGAAGCTCAACTCCTCCTCTACAAGGCTAACACTTGGGCGACCTATGAGTCTGGCGAGCTTGCTGTGGGCTAGGGCTAGCTGTGTCGTGGTGCTAGCTAGCTCTAGGCCCTGCTGTAATTGGGTACTACGGCTCTGCAGCAGGGCGAGTCCGTTGTCTTCGCCCACAGTCTGGCGTAGTTCGCTGCGCTTGATGAGGCTCTGGTAGAGGCTGTCTAGCCGCAGACTCTGTCTCTGGTGGCTCTTGAGGTAAAGGATGGTGAGAAGGCCTGGTCTACCAAGTCCTCACTCCAAACC
>CAMBHQ010000129.1 GCA_945867245.1 uncultured Porphyromonas sp. | reverse complement strand
GACCTTCCCAATATTTCGCGACTACATTAGCTCGAGTACAGCTAGCTCGATTTATGAAGCCCGCCTCGGCTACGAAGAGATGGGTAGCCCAGTGCATACCTTTAGCCCTGGTTATACGCCAGAGAACTTCCCCGAGCTACAGCAGCTCAGTAGCCATATCACCTTCAATTCGCTCAGCCAGCTAGAGGCTATGCGCCCCTTGATGGGACGAGGCGAGGACGTATCCTATGGTCTGCGCATCAATCCCGAGTACTCGGTAGTAGAGACTGATCTCTACAATCCATGTGCTCCGGGCTCTCGCTTCGGCGTTACGTCTAGCGAACTGGGGGAACACCTACCCGAGGGAGTAGAGGGCTTGCACTTCCATGTGCTGTGCGAGGGGAACTCGTACAACCTAGAGGAGGCCTTGGGTATCATCGAGCGAAACTTCGCGGGACCACTAGCCGAGGCCAAGTGGCTCAATTGTGGCGGGGGGCATCTAATGACGCGTCGTGATTATGATACTGAGCATCTGGTACGTGTGCTGTCTGACTTCCGAGCCAGACACCCTCACCTCAAGGTTATACTAGAGCCAGGTAGTGCTTTCGCTTGGCAGACAGGCTTCCTCAAAGCCACGGTTATCGACCTCGTCTGTCATCATGGTATCCATACAGCTATTGTAGATGTTTCCTTTACCTGCCATATGCCAGACTGTCTGGAGATGCCCTATCAGCCTGCCGTACGCGGGGCCGAGAGTATAGAAGCGCCTATAGAGGGTAAGCATTGCTATCGTATCGGTGGCAATAGCTGTCTAAGCGGAGACTTTATCGGCTATTGGGCCTTCGATAAGCCTTTGGCAATTGGGCAAGAGCTGATATTCGAGGATATGATTCACTATACGACAGTCAAGACCAACATGTTCAACGGGATCCCCCATCCGAGCATAGCTCTCTTGCGTAGTGATGAGACGCTAGACCTAATGCGTGTCTACAGCTACGAAGATTATAAGGGGCGCATGAACTAAGGTACTACACAGACAACGACTAATCTAGTAAAAGCTTATGGGATTTTTTGATTTCTTCAGGAAGAAGAAGGAAGAGGATAAAGAGCAACTGGCCGAAGGGCTAAACAAGAGCAAAGAGAGTGTCTTCGCCAAGATAACCCGAGCCGTAGCGGGCAAGAGCAAGGTCGATGACGAAGTCCTAGACGAGCTAGAGGATGTGTTGATAACTTCGGATGTAGGGGTAGAGACGACCCTCAAGATTATCAAGCGTATCGAGGAGCGTGTAGCACGAGATAAGTATGTAACGACCTCGGAGCTTACAGGTATACTTCGTAGCGAGATTGCCGCTTTGCTGACAGAGAACGGCGTGGTAGACGGAGATAACTTCAGCATTCCTACTGAGAGCAAGCCCTATGTGATTATGGTGGTGGGCGTCAATGGAGTAGGTAAGACTACTACCATCGGTAAGCTGGCACATCAGTTCAGCAAAGCAGGTCTTAAGGTTGTCCTCGGAGCAGGTGATACATTCCGAGCAGCAGCTATTGAGCAGTTGGATATTTGGGCCGAGCGCACCGGAGTACCACTCATCAAGCAGCGTATGAATGCAGACCCTGCCTCTGTAGCCTATGACACGCTTAACTCTGCTCTAAGCAGTGGGGCCGACGTCGTTATTATAGACACAGCTGGCCGTCTGCACAATAAAGTAGGGCTGATGAATGAGCTCAGCAAGATTAAGCGTGTAATGCAGAAGCTCGTTCCCGAAGCACCGCACGAGGTGCTCCTCGTGCTGGATGGCTCTACGGGACAGAATGCCTTCGAGCAGGCGAAGCAGTTTACTGCAGCTACGGAGGTAAATGCACTAGCGGTAACCAAGCTAGATGGCACGGCCAAGGGCGGTGTCGTAATTGGTATTTCGGACCAGTTTAAGGTCCCAGTAAAGTATATAGGACTCGGCGAGGGTATAGATGACCTGCAGCTGTTCCGCAAGAAAGAATTTGTAGACTCCTTATTCGGAGAATGAGAAAGAACCAAGTAGATATGATAACGCTCGGCTGTAGTAAGAACCTTATGGACAGCGAGCTACTGATACGTCAGTTTTTGGCCAATGGCTACACTGTACGGCACAACTCAGACAATGTAGATGGCGAGATTGTAGTCATCAATACCTGTGGCTTCATTGCCGATGCTCAGGAGGAATCTATCAATATGATTCTAGAGATTGTAGAGAGCAAGAAGCGTGGCAAAGTAGGGCAGGTCTATGTGATGGGCTGTCTGACGGAGCGCTTTATGGATGAGCTGAAAGCAGAGATTCCCGAGGTGGATGCCTATTATGGTAAGTTCAACTGGAAGAAGCTTATCAGCGACCTTGGCAAGGCTTATTACAACGACCCTATGGGGGGCAACCGTAGTATCACTACCCCTAGCCACTATAGCTATCTAAAAATCTCTGAGGGCTGTGACCGCAAATGCTCTTACTGTGCTATCCCTATTATCACAGGTAAGCATGTGTCGAGAGATATGGATGAAATCGTAGCGGAGGCTAAGCAGTTGGTAGCTGCTGGAGTCAAGGAAATACAGCTAATAGCTCAGGATCTTACCTACTATGGCTTGGATAAGTATAAGACGCACAAGCTTCCCGAGCTAGTGGAGCGCCTAGCAGATATAGAGGGCTTAGAGTGGCTCAGACTGCATTATGCCTATCCTAATTCCTTCCCCAAGGACCTATTGCGTGTGATGCGCGAGCGCAAGAACGTATGTAACTATCTGGATATAGCCTTACAGCACATCAGCGACCCTATGCTTCGGGCGATGCGTCGTGGCACCACCAAGGCAGAGACCTACGAGCTGCTACGTGAGCTACGTGAGGCTGTGCCTGGCATTCATCTACGTACTACGCTGATGGTTGGTCATCCTGGCGAGACCGAGGAAGACTTCGAGGAGCTACTGCAATTCGTACGTGATATTAAATTCGACCGCCTAGGAGCTTTCGTCTATTCACACGAGGAGGGGACTTATGCCCATCAGACTTATAGCGATGATATACCGCTAGAGCTGAAGCAGGAGCGTATGAGCCGTTTGATGAGCGAACAGGAGCGCATTACTACAGCGCTCAATGATAGCAAGATTGGTCAGTGCTTCCGCACTATTATAGACCGCAGAGAAGGGGAGTATTATATCGGACGTACTGAGTTCGACTCTCCCGAGGTAGACCAAGAAGTACTCATCAAGCGCAGCGATGCCGACCTAGAGATTAGTACATTCTACCAAGTAGAGATTACTAGTGCTGATGTCTTCGACCTATATGGTCGTATTGTAGAGGCTTAGCTATGTTGCAGGGGGAGCTATGGGCTAAGCGCTTAGCCTCAGAGGTAGGGATAGAGCTGGAGACGAGTCTGCAGCTCTGGTCCGCCTTGGTAACCCAACTAGAGAATCGACTAGGCTCAGGACAGAGGATAAACTTCTCTTGCCTGGGACTTTGGTCATTGTGCCTGCAACCCGAGTATATTCTAGAGACCTCGCAGGGCGAACTGCTCGTACCACCTAGCCTAAGCCTAGAGATTGGGCTAGAGGAAACTAGCCCCAGTATAGCATTGATAGAGCTGGCGCCCTCGCTTGAGTTGGCGACAGAGATACGTGCCTCTATTGTTGAGCCTTGGCTAGAGGCTATACCGAGCTTGAGTAGGACCTTGCTGGAGGCTGGGTACGAGGTACATTGGCAGGGACTAGGTGTCTGGACGAAGACAGAGCAGGGCCTCAGCTTCTGCATCGGTGAGGACTTTGCAGAGGCTCTAAACAAGCCCTTCGCTTGTTTTGCCCCCGAGCCTTGGCAACAGAATACGGGCGAGGACTTAGTACGTATCAAGGGAGAGCTAGAAGACTCACGTTTACAATCTCAGTACTTACTGCTCCTAGAGCCTACAGTTATCGAGGCAAGCCCTAGCGTAGAGACCGAAGTGATAGAGGATGAACCACTACTTCCAGTTTCGCCTGAGTTTGAGGACTCTGCTCCCGAAGAAGAGATTGAGCAGTCGGAAGAGGATACAGCTCTAATAAGCCTGAGTAAAGAACCAGCAGGTAAGAGTTAC
>CAMBHQ010000128.1 GCA_945867245.1 uncultured Porphyromonas sp. | reverse complement strand
GCGAAGATTGTGCACGACAACAAGCTCACGCTGACGACCATGCTGATAATCGGTGAAGCTATAGATAACCGCAAGGGCTTGTCGCGTCTCTATGCCGATGAGTTCAAACACCTATTTAGACGATAAAGCCTATGAGCAAAGCCAAAGAACTAAGACTCGTATATATGGCGACGGCAGACTTCGCTCTGCCTAGCTTGCAACGCTTAGTAGAGGAGGGCTATCAAGTCTGCGCTGTCGTAACTATGCCGGATAAGCCTGCGGGCCGAGGTATGAAGCTACAAGAGAGCAAGATTAAGCAGTATGCCGTGTCGCAGGGCATAGAGGTACTACAGCCTATCAAGCTAAGGGACGAAGGCTTCGTCAATCGTCTTCGGGAGTTACAACCAGACCTCGGGCTGGTAGTAGCCTTCCGCATGTTGCCCGAGGTGGTGTGGCAGTTACCCCGCTATGGCACAGTCAATCTGCACGGCTCTCTATTGCCCCGCTATCGTGGTGCAGCGCCTATACACTGGGCCGTAATGAATGGTGATACGGAGACAGGTGTCTCTACCTTTAGGCTCAAGCACGAGCTTGATACAGGGGATGTCCTACTACAGGCCACTACGCCTATCACGCCCGAAGATACGACAGGCAGCGTCCATGATAGACTAATGTATATTGGGGCTGAGTTACTTGTGCAGACTGTAGAGTTATTCGCCGAAGGTGAGCCCGAGAGTAAGTCTCAGGAGCAGTACGAGGCAGCTCCGAGTCATGCCCCCAAGCTGACCAAAGAGAATACCGAGCTAGACTGGACTCGCCCAGCTGTAGAGCTTGTAAACTTTGTACGAGGGCTCAATCCTTTTCCTACAGCGTGGGCAAATATTCAGTTCCCAGGGCAAGATGCTGAGAGTATCTGCAAGCTACACGAGGTAGAGGCTATCGAGCTAGCAGAGCGCCATGCGGGTTTGCCTGTTGGTACGCTTCTCATCGAGGGCCGTAAGCACCTAGAGGTTGTTTGTGGCGCAGGGGTACTGCGTCTCAAGCGCCTGCAGTTACCAGGGAAGAAAGCCATGACAGCTGTAGACCTTATCAACGGCCTACATTAGCCACGGCTACTATATCCATATGCGTCCCAGGGGTTACCTATTTAGCAGGTAATCTCTGGGACGCATTATTTGCATGGTACATTGGCGGATGTATAGAAATATAATAACTGATGTACGACTGTACACCCGTTAGTGTACGAGTTGGATGTCATGTCCTCGCTAGGCGTTGCGAACGAATGCTTCGGATGGGGCCCCTACCTTTGCAACGAGAAAAGAAACGGTCCCCATGAAAGGGGATTATATAGCACGAATAAAGACAAACAACTATGGGAAGCGATTTTCGCGAGCGTATGATGGCTACAGGCCTCTATCAGTGGGTAGACACGCATATTGATAGTACTACGGGGCTTGCCCGAGTGAAGGATCACAAGGGTCTCTGGGGTCTCGTTGATGCAGAGGGGGAGGAGGTTGTCCCCTGTCAATACCAAGAAATCTGGAAGTTCCTAGATAAGGGTAGGTATACTACCCGTGCAGTTACACTCGATGGTACCAATATCAACATTTCGCTACCGCGTATCGAGGAGGATGAGGAGGACTACGATGACTACTACGAGCCCGCCTATGACTACAGGGAACGACACACATATCGCGAGTTTGGAGGCTCCTATGCTCAGGATGTAGAGGGCTGGAGCGACCAAGATATTTGGGATGCCTTCGATGGAGACCCTGACGCATACTGGAATATTGACTAAGCTACAGAGGTATGCTATCTTTGTAGCATTAAGGTGAAACGAGAATACACAGCTATACAAGAGTATCAAGCATGGCAGACAATCTGAATATCTTCTTACGTCTCAAGCGTATTGACGAGCTATTATCCGATGGCACTAGCTGGACAATAGCACGCCTCAAGAGCTACTTCCCAGAGCTTACTCAGCGCACGATAGAGAAAGATATCGACCTCATCGATAGTGAGCGTCGAGTGCTGGGGGCATCTATTGAGGTGGATAGGAGTAAGCGCCCTTATTCTATACGCTATACAGACCCTTCTCAGACGATATTTAGGCGAGAGTTGTTGCCTAGCGAAAGAGCATTGCTCTCAGAGATAATGAGCTTTGTCCAGCAGTTCGGTGGCTTGCCCAATGAAGAACACCTAGATGATTTGGCCATTAAGCTTGGTCTTAGCCTAGGTGAGCATAAAGCTATTAGTCTGGGTGAGCAGTGCTTTACCTTCCGCCCCGAGCAGTTCAATCTACTCTTCCGTAGCATTGTGGCTCGTGAGGTAGTATCCGTAGTGTATCAACCTTTCGGTAGAGATGGGGAGACCTTACTGATAAGTCCTTATCTACTCAAGGAGTACAATCGTCGTTGGTTCTTGCTGGGAGCTAATGCGCAGGGCGAATTGCTTACTCTGGGCCTAGACCGCATACGCAGTGTAGAGTTGCCCAGTCGTGCAGAGTCTTATATCCCCTGCCAGATAGATTGGGAGGAATACTTCTACGATATTGTGGGCATTACCCGTACGAAGGATGCGACTACGGGTCAGGAGTTACCCATCGAGGAGATACTTTTCTGGGTAGGTAATAATTCTCTAGAGTATGTGCGCACCAAGGATATTCACCCTAGTATGCGCATGGTACGTGGTGAGCAAGAGGAGGAGCTGAGACAACGCTATCCGAGTCTAGAGGCGGGGCGCTACTTTACGATACGTTGCATACCCAACTACGAGCTGTATCGAGAGTTAAGCTCCTTCGGTAATAACCTCATCGTTCTCTCTCCTCAGAGTATTAGAGACGAGCTAATCAAGCGACTTCGCACGACTTTAGATCGCTACGAAGGACTATAGCAGTTATAACACTAATAAACTGTATATTTGTGTGTGGTAAGGGAAGTCTCAGAGCGGGCTTCGGTGCTGGCATTTGACTCTTGCCTAGCGTATTCGCTAGGTGTCTAGCTTTGCTAAGCATAGCTAGATAAGCAATGTTTCCCAATGCTCTTTGGGTTGAGTTAACAATATCTAAACTAATCTTGAGTTGATTAAGGTGGCTTTAGATTATATTAACTTATTGTGATTTAGAGCCGGCATCAAGAAATAAGGCACCTAAAGCCCCTCTGAGCCTCCCTCTACCACTTTTATCTGTATTCTTTTCCCTCAGGATGTATAATGCTGCTCTTCACCAGAGACTGCGTCGGCTACGTAGTCCTCAGCAATTCTTAGACCTACTACACGCTCTGCGCCTTGCCGACCGCACAGGTCTAGACGATATAGAGCCTAGGTATTGGACACTGCGCGAGCTACGTGTATTTGCTTCGCCGTGGATACCGTTCCGCTACCACTCCTTCGAGATACCGAAGAAGTCTGGAGGGGTTCGTAGAATCTCTGCTCCTGCACGGACGAAGTATAGAGTGCTGCTCTACTATGTTAATCAGCTACTCAAGTCTATATACAAGCCCAATGACTATGCGATGGGTTTCGTAGCGGGGCGCTCTATCGTGAGTAATGCCGCACAGCATCTCGGACAGAACTATGTCTATAATATAGACCTCAAGGATTTCTTCCCGAGTATTACAGAGAGCCGTATCCGTCAGCGCTTGAGGTCTGCCCCCTATGAGCTGTCAGAACTCGCCGCTTGCTTAATCTCAGGTTTGGCGACAATGTCTCAGCGCTCTAGAGATGCAGATACGGATAAGCAAGTAGTTCGCTATGTCTTACCCCAAGGTTCGCCTATATCGCCTATCCTAACCAATATAGTATGCGAGCGCCTAGATAGGCGTTTAGCAGGTTTGGCCAAACGCTTCGGCCTGCGCTATAGCCGCTATGCAGATGATATTACCTTCTCTTCGATGCATAATGTATACCAAGCAGGGGGAGACTTCGACCTGGAGCTACGGCGTATTATTGCAGATCAAGGCTTTGCCATTAACGAGGGCAAGGTGCGCCTACAGAAGCGAGGTGCTAGGCAAGAGGTTACGGGGCTTAGAGTTGGTGAGCGTGTAAACGTTAGCAAAGACTACATCCGCAGCCTGCGCAACATCCTGTATATATGGGAGCGCTACGGCTATGCTGATG
>CAMBHQ010000127.1 GCA_945867245.1 uncultured Porphyromonas sp. | reverse complement strand
GGCCTGACTACGATGCGTCTCTAGCTCCTGCTCGTACTCATCATAGTCATCACCCAGACGACCATAAAAAGCCTCATCATCATCCATATCGGCATCCGGATGCTTGGCGCGCATACGTTCGCGCAGTAGCTCCAGCTTACTCTTTTCAACTGCTTCGTTTTCCATAGTATTAGTATTTTATCTCCTCTTGCAAATGTATAGACGCACCAGCCCCTCTATACTATATCTATTACAGACCAGTCCTCCAGTCCATCGCTCACTAGCCACTGACCACTAGCCACCGCCCACTGGCCACTACACCCCCGCTAGACCTACATACCTCCGATGGCCTTTACTACTGCTACTCTTACGTAGAGGCACTATACGGGGCAACGGCATCTCATTATAGCATATATGCAGACCTATAGCTCGGGTCATCAATAGGTCATCATGCTTCCCGCTAATAGCGCCCATACTACCATTAGGCTTGCGCTCATAGCACAGATACTCATCCAGACAGCGCACATCACGCTCTACATACAGACCTTCTCTCAGCACGCGCTGTAGGCTCGTGATAACCATAGGCTTCGTACTCACGTTTGTATGGAAACCATAACGCTTCGGGGCTTTAGCCTCTATCTCCTCTGGGCTCTGACGACGAGCGTACAGATTGTCATAGGCATCTCGTAGCTCATTCAGTATGTAGCTAGACTGATCGCCATCCACACGTCTATCGCGGTCGCGCGTCTCTAGCGTATTACTCTCTATCACCAGTAGGGCATCATCATACAGACGGGCTATCTGGGCGCTCTTCCACGCCAATAGGTCCATATCGATATGACCATACCACTGCGCTACCACCACAGGACGACCACCGTCTATCATCCCCAGACGGTCAAAGACCACTATCACCGAGTAGTCGCTCTTGGCACTCCTACCCCCTATATCGACCACCACTAGATAGCGGTCTGTCACTCGCTCCTCAGTATCGACTTCCGGCTGAGACCATATCCACAGACTACCCTGTGCATCGGGCAAAAAGCGTACTCCCTCCAGCTGACCAGCCCCACGAGAATGCTTACCCTGCACCTCACCAACCAGCACAGGACTCTTGCAAGACTTACGTAGAGACTCTACCTGATACCTATCGAATATCTTCTCCCCTGAGTGCGTAAAGGCTTCTATATCATCGCTAGGATACTCGCTAGCCATATCCCCGTGGTCGTTATACTTACTACGCTCACTGATATACCAGTGGATATTTTCCAGCGTTGCTCCTCGCTCCCAGAGCCACCACAGATAGCGACCACTCTCACTACGATTATTCGACGACTGTGTATTAGACCTGCCTGATAATAGACGCTCGGCAAACATGCGCTTCTCTTCCGGACTGGCAAAAGGCAACGAATACTGCTCTATCTCGTACCACGACACGAACAAATGGCTAAACTGACTCTCGCCAGCCTTGCTCGCCTCATACTCCAGATGAAAAAAGTTACCCGTACCATTAGCCGTGCTCTCGTACACAATCATTGTCATAGGCTTCAGTAGCACACCAGAGCAGGCACTGCGGATGATATCCTCAGGAGTCTTACCCTCAGTCTTCTTCCATAGACCTACCTCCGTACAATGCACTAGGTTGTAGTCCCCACCTCGGGCTGAGTCCGGACTCTCGGCTGTCCCCACCTTGATGTTACACAGACGCTGAGGAATGCGCTTGATGTTTTGCTCGCTACCTACGCCCACCAGCTTAGGCTCATTCCCCGATATCGTCGCTCCTGCATCATACAGTAGCGCCAACGGATAGCTATTGATAAGACGCTCAAACATACTCTTTACCTCCGTCGAGGCACTCTTCACGTGCCCTACGATGAGTGAGTTGAGACCCACCTCCTGGGTCAGCTGTAGCCAAGACATATAAATCTGTACCAGTGTGCTACCGCCCCACTGACGGGCCTTCAGCAGTATAAGACGGATAGGACGATTAGCCAGACGCATCTCTTCTAGCTTACCGAGGAGCTTGCGCTGAGGACGATTCAGACGAAACAAGATATCACACCCGCCTCCCTTAGGCTTAATATACACCTGTGTAGAGCACCAGTACTCGAAGTCGTGCTGTATCCTCAGACGATGAAAGCTATCCACCACCAGCTCTCGTAGACCATCATGGACCTCCTGACCAAGCTCACTCGATATAAAGGCATCCAGAGACCCACACGCTCCCAGCTTATCTACCAACGGAATGCCGCGCATCGTCTCGGGTAGGAATTGCTCCTCTAGTGCGAACCCACGTACTCGCAGGGCAAAGCGACGACCTACGCTGCCCACTCCCACCACAGGATTGTAGGCAGCGCTCAGACCCGACAGACGCTCTTCATTCACACGCAACAATTCCTCTACGCTCATATACTCCTCCGACATCTAACTAGTGTGCCCAGTGCCCAGTATGCAGTGCTCAGTACCATGCACCAGCCACCGCCTACTACCCACTAGCCACACTAGGCTCACAAGGGACACTAGACCTAGCCCGCCCCAGCCACTAGTATCACTAGGCTCACTAGGGACTACTAGGGACACTAGTATCACTAGACCTAGCCACTGCCCACCAGCCCTAGCCGACCTCTACCACGGTGCCAGCTTACGTAGCACCACCTTACTACGCATGTTCTTCGACTTATTGATATCCGACAGATGACCATCTGAGAGCGCGCGGTAGTAAGCGCTCTTCTCTGGGTAAGACGTCCCAAACCACAGGGACAGCACTCGGCTAACTATGAACTCATGCATCAGCCTGGCTATACGCTCGTGCGTCGTCGACGAGAAGTTATCCGGTACACTCAGCTCCGTGCGCAGAACAGAGCGCTCTCGTAGAGTGTCATGCTCTAGACGCTCATCCTCCACATCACGCTTGCTATACGCATACAGAGACTCTACACACTCACTATGCGCTAGCTCTATATAACGGCTCACAAGGTCGATATTACCGTCCTCCACTACGTCCATAACCTGATGACGCTGATGCTCATCATCTACACGCATGATATCGCCCTCCACAAAGGCAATATTCCCTATATCGTAGAGCAACTGCTCTCGGTATAGCTCTATCGTTATACGCTTCATACGCTACGACTTATTCACCTCCGGACGACTCGGACGCACACGCTTATGGATAGCCGTACGGAGCTCTACCAAATTCCGCTCAGACAGCTTAGCATAGTCCCCCGCATCACTCGGGCTAGTAACCATAAACCACTCCATCAGGGCTGTGTTCACGATATACTGATGCGCTGCACTGGCCAGACCCTGTGTTGTCGCCTCGTTATAGTTGCTCGGCAAGCGATTGATAACAAGCTCTAGATACTCCGTATCCTCCTGCTGGATGTTATCCGAGCTCTGACGACTCTCCTCTATATACTCCGATAGACCTATACATAGGCTTGCATAGGCATTGCCGATATAGCGCAGGAGAGCATTACGCCCTATATCATCATCTCCAGCCTTCATCGTCGCCAATTGCTCTGGGGTTCTGTCCTGCTTGCTGTCTGCCGTTAGATGCGTTACGCTCTCGATGTTGTAGATGAGCTCACTTAGATAGAGCTTTAGTCGTACTGTTTTCTTTCCCATAGTATTATATTCTATTGTTATTTATTACTTCATGCACCGCCCACTGCCCACTGCATACTAGCCACTAGCCACTGATCACTGCCCACTACCCTCCCCCAGGCACCACCCGACGAGGACGCTGACGATGATACAGCATACCTCGTAGCTTATCTAGTGTAGACCTCGCACTGCCCAGATAGCTATCGCTCTCCCCCTTGTTCGACAGCCGAAACCACCGACCACAGATACCCTCCACAAAGTAGCTATACGCACAGCCCTCTAGGCTACTATTCAGTCGCTCATCATAGCCCATCGGCAACTCTAGCACCACCTCATAGTTACGACCTAGGTCTACGCCATCGGACTCCGGCTGGCTCCCAAGCTCTACCAAAAAAGGCTTCAAGACTCTACTCAGCTCCGCACAGCATTCATGCCAAAAACGCTCCAGATGTAGACGATCACCATCTGTCGTAAATATACGCTCATACGCCCCTTTATCTTCTCCACTGAGCA